>CAIYYV010000014.1 GCA_903930425.1 Akkermansiaceae bacterium
AGACGATTTGGATGGCGGCGTTTTGTGTGGAGTTTTGGATCCCCACGGTGCACGAGAGGTTTGGCTCTGTCTGTGTTTGGTATCGGAGTTGAATGTGGCCATTGGAAAACAACACCACTTGAAATGTATGATTCGCCCGTTTTCCATGGACGGCGACATTTTGGTATTGGATGATCAATCGGTCGGTTTCTTCCTTGTAATAGATATCTCCAGACGTGTGCGGAGCAAGGTCATCCCACAAGGCGGCGATGAGGAATTCGGGTGCGTTAGTGTTCGGTAGAGCCAAGTTGCTATATTGGGAGCTGCCAGATCCGAAAGTGATCAGGCCATTCGAACTGACAAAAACCTGGCTGAAGTTTTGCGCGTAAAACGGGAAAGTGAATCTTTTGATTTGGATCTTCTCAAACGCATCGTCCGCATTTGAGATCGTTTCAAGCAGGGTGCCGCTTGTGCGGATGTCCTCCCATGTGTAGGTGACGTCGCCTGTTGTGGAGGTTTTATAGGAATAGCCGGGGAAAGTATGGCCGGTGAGGGTGACGGCATAGTTGATCGGAGTGTCGGTGTCATTGCGTATGAATGTGCTCGATGTGGCGGATTGGTTGCGAGATAATGATTGCCTGACGATTGGAGGGTAAATGGCGCACTGGTTCGCAAAGATCATTTCCCAATCATCGGGGAAGCCGTTGCTATCCGCGTCCGGCCCGACGGCATTCGGGTTCGTTCCCATGACTGCTTCCAAGCCATCTTTGATTCCATCCTCATCTGAGTCCGCGCAGAAAGGATTCGTGTGATGCAATGTAATCTCAAACCAGTTAGAAAGTCCGTCGATGTCCGAATCAAACGCGTAAAGAAAGTATTCGAAGCGAAGGGAAAAGGCGGCCTTGAGCTGCCCAATGGTCGCGATTGCTAGGTTTGAGTCGTCGGAGGGGTCGGCGGACCATGGATAGAAATTGAACGAGTCGTTCGGGTCTTTGGTGCCGTTGAGTTGGAGTTGTCCTTGCTCCCACGGATGGTCGCTTTCCCGATCCACCCAACCCGGGTATGTGAGATAAAAGCAGTCATAGAACGGCGTGGCGATCGCCTTGAGTTGACCGATGGTGAGTGGCGCGTGCTGGCGGTCACTCCAGTCAGGTGGCAGGGGATCGGGGATTTTGAAGTCAAGAATCGCGGGGAGGAATGAGGTGGGATCGTTCGGTCGCGGTTGCGGCAGCGTCAGGTCATCACGGATGGCGGCGGCGAATGAGCCTTCCATCGAGCCGAGCACATCAATGGCGCGTTGGGCCATCCATTTGGCTTGACCGATGTTGGCAGGGCCATGGTTGTTTTCGGCGGCGACAGGGTCCACCACGGGAACTTCTCCGATATACCACCATTCCGGAGGATCGCCCCGCGCTGTCAACAGGACGCCGAAAAAAATGAGGAAAGCAAGACGTGTGCGCATGGGGGGGGGATCTGGCTTGCTGTTAGAGTAATGGAATCAGCGGATGCAAGGCATGCCGGTCATGGTGATTCGCAGGGTTATGGGCCGTAAATACCCATTGAGATATCTCCCTGAGGCTGTTCAATGATGACTTTTCCCTTCAGTCGTGTGTGGCCCTCGACAATCAGCGCCTCGCCACTCGACTCGGTGGAGGGATCCGGATTGGATGCGAGATGGGCCGCGTTGGATTTCCAAGCCTTGTTCGTCAGGGTGGTCTGCCCGCATTTCAGGGTCGTGATGGCATTGGACGGCCCGACCGCGTCGGTCGGTGACGGGTTGCCATTGCCGAGTTCAAACAATACGCCATTCTCTAACCACGCATCGGCACTGACCGAAGTCATGAGCCCGCCGCTCGACAGGTTTCGCGAGCCGAGCGCCACGGCACAGGCGCTGTCCGCCTTGCTATTCAATCCGAAGGCGATTGAGTGAGATCCGATTGCTTGCGCGGATTCTCCCATCGCGAGAATCGCACCATTTTGAATCATGAAATTGTTGCTGGTTTGGGTGACGACCTGGCGCTCGCCGACCATGACACGGCTTGCAGAAACCTCACCGAAGATATGGGTTTTGAGTGTTTGACTGTTGCCGATGACGGTGGTGTTCGCCCCTTCTCCAATGGCGGAGGCACCGATGACAATGGAATTCTGGTCGAGGTTCGAACACCCGCGGCTGTTGGCACCAATATAGATACTGCGGTTGGTCGTGGTGAGAGCGCTGGATCCATTCGCCATATAGGAACCCGCGTTCGAGCCGATGGCCACGTTGCTGCCACCCGTCGTGTTATAATAAAGCGACTGGGCACCCGCCGCGGTGTTGTAATATCCGGTCGTGTTTGCCCGCAGCGAGTAGTAACCTGCCGCAGTGTTGTAATAGCCTGTGCTGTTGGAATGGAGTGACTGGGAACCCGACGCGGTGTTGTAACCTCCGCTCGTGTTCCCAAATAATGCATAGTAACCCGCAGCCGTGTTGGAATAACCGGTGCTGTTACAATACAGTGACATGGAGCCCGACGCAGTGTTGTAACCTCCGCTCGTGTTCCCCCGAAGCGCAAAGCAACCCGCCGCGCTGTTGTAACCTCCGCTCGTGTTCCCAAATAACGCATAATAACCCGCCGCAGTGTTAGAATAACCGCTTGTGTTGGAATAAAGTGAAAAGGAACCTGCCGAAGTGTTGTGACTGCCGGTCGTGTTCTGCAATAACGCATAGGAACCCGCAGCCGTGTTGGAAATTCCTGTTTTGTTGCTGACAAGCGTAGAGTATCCGAATGCGGAGTTAGAATATCCTGTGCTGTTCACTTTCAGGGCGCTCGCTCCATAAGCGGTGTTGCTGGCCACGTTGCTGCCTCCCCTGCCTATTCGGATCCCGTTGACGTAGGAATCCGTCGCGACGCCCAAGCCGCCCGCAATCGTCAGCGCGCCGGTGGTGGAGGAATACGCCGGCGCCGTGCTGGAAAGGCTCAGCAGCCGGTTACCAAATAACAAATTTCCAGTGGACCCGATCGTGAATACCGGGAGGCCTCCCAAGTAAATCCCACTGCCGGTGCCTGATAGATGAAGCTGACTCGTGTTCGGATTGAGGACAATGCCCACCCCCGTGCCGTCCGACTTGTGCAGAGTCAGAAGATTGCCACCATCGAGCGTCATTTTATTTCTCGCCACGCCCACCAGATGGTCACGCCACAGAAACGTCCCGAACGGGTCAGTGAGGTCGAATTTTGCCGCATTCTCAGTGCCACCAAAGTAATTGATCTGTGCTGCCGCAAGTGACGGGTTGGCGGCAGCGATCCCGAAGTCGATTCCTTTGCTGACACTCAGGTCACCCGCCAGAATAAGATCGCCCGTGGCGGAACTGGAAACCACAAAGGCGTCGGATGCATTGAGTGTCACGGATGCTTGCAGTGCGGGGCGGGGCGGGATGGTTGTTAGAAAAGCCAGGCCGATGCCGACAAGAAACGACGGATGGGAGCGAGGGGATTTCATGGGGTGATGGCGGTTCTGTTAGAGCGCGGGGGAGGCTTGTCGGGTTGGTGGCCATGGGCCGACGTTTGACTCGCGGAACCCCCCATCAGGTTTTCGAGCGTCTAGCTGGATTTCTTGAATGCCACAAGAGGTTTTTAGAGAGACACACAAATGATGCGTGGCTGAATCGCCGGAAACCCGCCAGTCGCTTCAAAAAATCCGGATATCCGGCCGCGGCCAGCCTGCCGAAAAACGCGCCTGCAATTGCTTCGGGGGAGTTAAGTATGATGCAAGGAGCGCGGGCGTCTCGACCGCAGCAATGCCAAAGGCCCGCGCATCCTCCGCCGGTGAATCGAGCGAAGCGGCGGGCTAGAGGCGGGCTAGAGGCGGGCTAGAGGCGGGCTAGAGGCGGGCTAGAGGCGGACTGAAGTCCGCGTTCCATTTCCTGCTTCTGTTAGGATCGGAACAAATTCCATGCGGTGACGAGCGCCTTGAGGCCGGCCATTTCGATTGAGGGATCGACACCCGCGCCCCAGAGCAGGCGGCCGTCGTCGTGCTGGACTTGGACATAGGCGGCAGCGCTGGCGTCCGATCCGCCGCGGACTGCGTGAGACCGGTAGTCGGTAACTTTGAAATCCTTCATGCCGATGCTTTCGAGAGCGTGGACGAAGGCGTTGATCGGGCCGTTTCCGAGGCCTTCGATGCGTTGTTGCTGGCCGTGCAGGAGGATGCACGCCTCGCATTTCACGCGGCCGCGCTCACCGACTTGGTGGATGAGTTCGTAATCGATCACATCCAGCGGGCTCGCCAGGTTGACAAACTCCTGGAAGAACGAGTCGCGGATTTCATCCGCGCTGAGTTCGCGCCCGTGGGCGTCCGCCAAATCATAAATGCGTTTACCGACCTGCGGGTGCATGGACTTGGGCAGGTCGAAGCCATGCTCGCGGTCTAACACATAAGCGACGCCCCCCTTGCCGGATTGCGAGTTGATGCGGATGATGGCCTCATACGAGCGGCCGATGTCTTGCGGGTCGATGGTGAGGTAGGGGACGCCCCATGGCAGGTTCGGAGTGTGAGGGTGTTCCCGGGCGCGGCGGTCGAGGCCTTTTTTAATGGCGTCTTGGTGGGACCCCGAGAAGGCGGTGAACACGAGTTCGCCAGCATAGGGTTGGCGCTCGGGCACGCTGAGGCGGGTGACGCGTTCATACACCGCGCGGAGCGATTGCAGGTCGGAAAAATCCAGGCCGGTCGGGATGCCGTGGCTGTTGAGGTTGAGGGCGACGGTGACGATGTCGAGGTTGCCTGTCCGTTCGCCGTTGCCGAAAAGGGTGCCTTCCACGCGGTCCGCGCCGGCTAACAGCCCGAGTTCGGTGGCGGCAACCCCGGTGCCTCGATCGTTGTGGGTGTGGAGCGAAATGACGGCCGACTCACGGTTTTGCAAGTGCCGGCACATCCATTCGATTTGATCGGCATGCACGTTCGGGGTGGTCCACTCGACCGTGGCCGGCAGGTTGAGGATGATTTTTTTCTTGGGGGTAGGTTGCCAGACGGCCATCACCGCGTGGCAGCACTCGAGCGCGAAATCCAGTTCGGTGTCCGAAAAGGATTCGGGCGAATACTGGAGCAGCACCTCGGTTTCCGGCACGGTCGGCACCAATTCCTTCACGAGTTTGGCTCCCTCCACCGCGATGTCGCGGATGGATTCCCGGCTCGCGTCCGCAAAAGTGACCCGGCGCTGCAAGGGCGAGGTCGAGTTGTAAATGTGGACAATCGCCCGCTTCGCCCCGCGAATCGCGTCAAACGTCCGCCGGATCAAGTGGTCGCGGGTTTGCACCAACACCTGCACCGTCACGTCCTCTGGAATCCGGCCCTCGTCGATCAAACGCCGTAAAAAATGGAACTCGGTGTCCGCCGCCGACGGGAACCCAACCTCGATTTGCTTGAATCCCACGCGCACTAACAGATCGAAAAATTCGAGTTTCTCGTCGATCGACATCGGTTGCGGCAGGGCCTGGTTGCCATCGCGCAGATCGACCGAGCACCATTCGGGAGCGTGGTCGAGCGAGCGGTCGGGCCACGAGCGGTCGGGCAGCGGGACGGACGGGAATGCGCGGTATTTCGCCAGCGAGGACGGGTGCATGGCGCAACTGTGAAGGAGGCAGGGCATCGCGTCCAGCAAACACAGAACGGGGAGGGTCGATCGGGACGAGACGTCCCTGCTGCTTAACACGGCTTCTTCAGGCGCTTCTCTTTCTCTTGACGGCGGGCGTCCCGCCTGCCGGAAATCGCCCCGCACCGCACTCACCCACCCACCCTTTATCCCATGCCCGCACCCATTGCTACTGTCGTCATTGGCGGCACCCTCGCCATCGACCATGTGAAAACTCCCGATGCCGAAGCCTCCGGCTTGTTAGGCGGTTCTGCGGCCTATGCCGCCCTCGCGGCGTCGTTCTTTTGTCGCCCGGTCGAGTTGATCGGCATCATCGGCCGGGATTTCCCGAAAGAACATTTGGACCTGTTGGAACGCCACGGGATATCGCTGGCTGGCGTCGAACGCTCGGAAAACGAATCATTCACCTGGTCCGGCGAATACCATGCCAACATGAACGAGCGCACCACCCACCGCGTCGGACTCACTGTGTTAGAGAACTGGCAGGTCAAAATCCCCCTGCCCGCCGCCGCCTCGTCCATCGTCGTGCACGCCAATATGTCGCCTGACAACCAGTTGGAAATGCTTTCCCAGTGCGGCATCGCCGCCTCTTCCGATCTCAAATTTCAAATTTCAAATCCCCAATCTCCTTCCTCTTCCGATCTCAAATTTCAAATTTCAAATCCTCAATCTCCTTCCTCTTCCGACTCTCAATCTCCCGCTCCCCGTTTCATCATCGCCGACACCATGGATCTCTGGATCGGGATTGCGAATGAGCGCCTGCACCAGGTGCTGCCGCATCTGGATTTGTTCGTCCTCAATGACGGCGAGGCCCGCGAGCTTTCCGGCACCTCGAACCTGGTCCAGGCCGGCCGGATTTTGTTAGGTAAGGGCCCGCGCCACGTGGTCATCAAGCTCGGTGAATTCGGAGCGATGCTCTTTTCCGCTCCTTCTCTTTCCTCCTCTCCACAATCGTCAATCTCCAATCCTCAATCCTCAATTCCCCATGGCCTCTTCCGTTGCAGCGCCTGGCCCTTAGAGACTGTCGCCGACCCCACCGGCGCGGGCGATACATTTTTAGGCGCTCTGGCCGGCTACCTCGCCGCTCAAGGACCGCCGCCCTACAGCGCCCACGCCCTGCGCCAGGCCGTCATTCAGGGGTCCATTCTCGCCTCGTTCACCTGCGAGGCCTTCTCCACCCGCCGCCTCGAATCCCTCAAACCCGCCGAACTCCAGCAACGCCTCCAGCAGTTCCGCCAGATCACCGAATCGGGGACGGGAGATTGAGGATTGGAGATCGAAGGGATTGGGCGAAGAAAAGAGAACCATCGATGCACACGGCCCAAGGAGCGGCGGACTCCGATCCGCCGAATGCGCATGGACAGCCCGTGAAACGCCCATGAATCGCCACTCACGGTTTTCCATGGGCCTCGCATGGTATTGAATATTGAATATTGATTATTGGGTGAAGTGCTTGCGCTCCGCTCCTTGGCTCACCCTCGCAACCGACCTCTTCCTCTTCGGTTCGATGTTCGATGTTCGCTTCCCTCTTCCCTCCGGCCTCCGACCTCTTCCTCTTCCTCTTCGGTTCGATGTTCGATGTTCGCATTTTTCTCCTCCGACCTCCCCCCATTTCTCAGTTGTGTAATCACATCTTACACGGGGAGAAATCGGCGGTTGCGCACATAATCTCGTTTTATTGATTGACAAAGGGCTAGGGATCACGGGGAGTGGGCGGGATGGAGCGGGATTTGTATAAGGAATTGTTGGCCTGGCGGGTTTCTGCATTTCGGAAGCCGCTGGTGGTTCGCGGGGCGCGGCAGACGGGCAAGACGTATCTTTTACGGGAATTTGGCGGGCGAGAATACCGACGCTGCCACTCCTTCAATTTCGAGCAGGACCCGCGGCTGGGCTCACTTTTTGCGAACGATCTCTCACCCGTTCGGATCCTCAGGGACCTGACGCTTTATGGGGGCAATGAGATCCGCGCCTCGGAGGATCTGCTCATCTTCGATGAGATCCAGGAATGCAACGATGCGCTCAACGCGTTGAAGTATTTTCAAGAGCAGGCCAACGACTATCAGATTGTTGCGGCGGGATCGCTGCTTGGCGTGGCCATGTCCCGGCCGAAGTCATTTCCGGTGGGCAAGGTGGATTTTTTAGACCTCCATCCGATGACATTTTACGAATTTTTGGATGCCGTGGGACAAGGAGGCATCCGGACCTACCTCGCAACCCTCGAATCAATCGCTCCATTGCCCGATGCCCTGCATCAGCAACTTATCGGATTGTTGCGGCGCTATTATTTTGTGGGTGGCATGCCTGAAGCCGTGCTGCGCCACGTCGCGGATCCTGCGGGCGGCGATTGCCGCATCGTCCAGCGGGCGATTCTCGATTCGTATGCACTCGACTTTGCCAAGCACGCGCCCGCGTTCGATATTCCCAAGCTTTCATTACTCTGGAAATCACTGCCGTCCCAACTCGCCCGTGAAAATAAAAAATTCCTTTTTTCGTTAGCCAGAAAAGGGGCGCGGGCACGCGAATACGAAAATGCCCTGACGTGGTTGGTTCATGCGGGCTTGATCCATCGCTGCTCGCTCGTGACCGCGCCCAAGATCCCTCTCGTCGCTCATGCAGACGGCTCGAATTTCAAGCTGTATGCGTGCGATGTCGGGCTGTTAGGTGCGCTGTCCGGCGCGCCCGCCGATGCCGTGCAAAGCGACCTGTCGATCCTCACGGAATATCACGGCGCCTTTGTCGAAAATTATGTCGCACAGCATTTGTGGGCTCTGTTCCGCAGCGATCTTCACTACTGGAAAAACGTGGGACGTGAGGCTGAAGTGGATTTTCTCCTCCCGAGTGCATCGGAGATCCTGCCGATCGAAGCCAAGTCCGGAATG
>CAIYYV010000015.1 GCA_903930425.1 Akkermansiaceae bacterium
CCCATCAGAAGTTTGCGGCCCTTCACTGACGGGCACGGATGGAGTCAATGACATGAGAAAAACAGATTAAAGAAATGGACCGAAGGATTTGCGAGCAAAGTGTTGCCGATCGCCCGATCACTGTCAACAATTGCCGCCCACCCCACCGCTCCCATCTCACCGCTCCCATCTCACCGCTCCCATCTCACCGCTCCCATCTCACCGCTCCCATGAAACTTATCAGTGGCACCTCCCACCGCCTTCTTGCTGAACGCATCGCCGATAACCTCGGCCAACCGCTCGCCGATGTCCAAGTCACCGCCTTTCCCGATGGTGAAACTTCGGTCAAAATCAATGAAAATGTCCGCGGCCAGGATGTGTTCATTATCCAGCCGAGTTGCCCACCCACCAACCATAACATCATGGAACTCCTCATCATGGTGGATGCTGCCCGCCGCGCCAGCGCCGAACGCATCACCGCCGTGATGCCTTTCTTCGGCTACGCCCGCCAAGATCGCAAAGACCAACCCCGCGTCCCCATCACCGCCAAACTCGTCGCCAACCTGCTCACCTCCGCAGGCGTCCACCGCGTCCTCACCATGGATCTCCACGCCCCTCAAATCCAAGGGTTTTTCGATATCCCGGTCGACCACCTCTACGCCAAATCCGTGCTCATCGGCTACCTCCGTCAACGCCACCCCGACACCTCGAATCTCACCGTCGTTTCTCCTGATGTCGGCGGTGTCAAAATGGCCCGCGCTTATGCCGAGGCCCTCGGCACCGAATTGGCCATCGTCGCCAAACACCGCGTGAGCGCCACCCGCGTCGAAGCCATGAACGTGATCGGCGAAGTCAGCGGACGCGATGTCCTCCTCGTCGATGACATGACCGAAACCGCAGGCACACTCGTGGCCGCAGCAGAAATTCTCCATAAACAAGGGGCCAAACGCATTTATGCCGGCGTTTCCCATGCGATTCTGGGCGCCCTCGCCCACCAACGAATCCGCGACTCCGCCATCGAGGAAATCATCACTACGGATTCCGTCCCCCATGCGGCCGGCCCAAAAGTCCAAGTGGTCGGCATCGCCCCCTTGCTCGGTGAGGCCATCCGCCGCATCCATGATGGACAATCCATTACCTCGCTCTTCACCGTCTGATACCCCTTGAATCGCACGCCGAGCGCTTCAGATGCCCCGCTATCCCGGCCCTGACACGTCACAGATAAAAGCCGCGCCCCTGAACAATTTTTTGACAAGCGCCCGTTCGGCGGCTACACAGCCCGCCCCACCTGCGATTTTAGAAAATCTCCGGCGCCCCATCTCAACCTCAACGCCCTCTCTCTCATGGCCAAAAAAACATCCCTCAAAGCAGCAATACGCGCCCATACCGGCTCCGGCCGCCTCAACCAAATGCGCCGTGAAGGCTGGATGCCCACCGTGATCTACGGACGCGGCACCCCTAACCAAAACCTCCAGGTCAATGCCAAATCCTTTGCCGAACTCCTCGCGAAAAGCAGCTCGGATAACATCATCGTCAATTTGGAAATCGAAGGAGAAGCCACCCGCATGGCCTTCCTTCAGGCCATCCAACACAACCCGCTAACGGGCGTCGCGGTGCATGCGGATTTCCTCGCCATCGACGAAAATACCGAAATCACCGCTCATATCCCAGCCCACCTCAATGGTGAGGCCCCCGGCGTCAAGGCCGGCGGCGTCGTCGAACAATACGTCCACGCCATCGAAATCATCTGCCTTCCCGATGATCTTCCCGATACCCTGGAAATCGACATCTCTCGCCTCGAACTCGGAGATTCACTTCACCTCGGTGATATCATCTATCCCAAGGGCGTCCGCCCCACCCACGCAGCAAATGTTGTGATCGTGCACATCGGCCATGCGGGTTCCGGCGCCGAAACCGAAGAGGCCGCCGCCACCGCTGCTGCGGCCGCCGCCACCACCACCCCCGCCGCCGCCACCACCCCAAGCCCCAAAGCCTGACCCACACCCTCATCTGGTTTCCCTCTAACGCCCGGGCCGCGCATGCGCCTCGGGCGTTTTTCATTTTAAACCCGTGCTATGTGCTTGGCGAAAACGTCAAAGCATGAACACTTGAAATGCCTGCGTGCTTTCTAACGGATCCTGCCGGATCATTTTTTACCATGCCATTCTCTCTCATCGTCGGCCTTGGCAACCCGGGCCGCGCCTATCAAGAAACCCGCCACAACGTCGGATTCATGCTGCTGGATCGACTGGCCGCAGCATCCGGCGCGTGTTTCCAATCATCCCCCAAATGGCAGGTCCACCTCGCCAAACTGTCGGATGGCGGCACCCGGCTCATCAAACCCCAAACGTTCATGAACCTGAGCGGCCGCGCCATCCGCCAAGTGCTCGCCTACCATCAATGGTCGCCAGAACAAATGCTCGTCGTCTATGACGATGCTGCCCTCCCGCTCGGAACCCTACGGTTTCGCGAAAAAGGATCCGCCGCCGGCCACAATGGCATCAAGTCAATCATCGAACACCTCGGCACCCATGCGTTTCCACGTCTCAAAATCGGCATCGGCAATAATCTCTCCAAAACCCTCACCGACCATGTCCTAGGAATTTTTTTACCCGACGAACGCCCACTCCTCGAAAACACGCTTGCCACCGCTCTGGATGCCGTGCAACTTGCGCGTTCCCAAGGAATCGCCATCGCGGCGAATCGCTATCACCTCCGAATCCACCCACCTGATCTTCCCACCGATGAGCCGTAAATACCAAGGTCTGATTGTCCTGAACACCAAATCCCTCGAAGGCAGTGTCGACGAACTCGTCTCCGCCATCTCCAAAGAACTCGAAGCGGAAGGCGCCAAACTCGAAAAAGTCACCTCCCTAGGGCGCCGCCAGTTCGCCTACCAATCGCGCCACCTCGAGGCCGGCCATTATATCAATTACACGTTCCAGGGCGCTCCCGACACCGTCTTGAAAATCCAGGACCGCCTCCGCTTGAATACCTACGTCCATCTCCAACATTTCAAACGCATCGCCTGAACATAATTTGTTCGCAAGAACAGTTTTTTGACTTGCCCTCTTTCGCGTTTCATCCACCCTTCCCCTCGTTATGGCCAATCTCAACAAAGTCATGCTCATCGGCAATCTCACCAGAGATCCCGAATTACGATACACCCCTAGCGGCAAGGCCGTCGCGGACATCTCGCTCGCGATCAATCGCGTTTGGAATAACGACCAGGGACAAAAACAAGAGGATACCACCTTCGTCGATGTCACCCTCTGGGGCCGTCAAGCTGAACTCGCCCAACAATATCTCTCCAAGGGCCGCGGTGCCTATATCGAAGGCCGCCTGCAAATGGATACTTGGGACGATAAGGAAACCGGCAAAAAACGCAGCCGTCTCAAAGTCGTCGGGGATCATTTGCAGTTCATGTCAGATGGCAAGGGTGGCTCTGGAGGAGCTTCCTCTTCAAGTCAAAACTCCGCGCCTGCCTCACAACAACGCTCGGCTCCTCCCCAGGGCGGCTCCGCCGCACCCGCGAATGAGTTCCAAGAAGAGGATGATATCCCTTTCTGAATTCTCATCCCTTCAAATATGAAATTCAAAACCGTTTTATTGACGGGCGTCTTCCTGTCTTTGACTTCAGGATTGCACGCGCAAACCCCACCCTTTACCAGCCACTACGTGCCTGGCGTGGAGGGCATCAAAGGTGCTTCACTGCCCCCTCCGGGATTCTATCTGCGTGACTACAATGCGTTTTACACCACGGATCGCTTGAATCAGCCCAACGGCCATAATACCGGCATGAATGTGGATGCCGTCGTTTATGCCAATGTCATCCGCGGCATCTGGGTCAGCAATTGGCAGATTCTGGGTGGCAACTTCTTCATGGATGCTTTGGTCCCGTTTCAATATGCGGATGTGAAGCTTGGTTCTTGGAATGATAGTCATGCTGGCCTAGGGGATATCTGTTTAGAGCCTGCGGGCGTTTCGTGGCACGGCGCACAATGGGATGCCGCCCTCGCTTATGCGCTCTATCTGCCAACGGGGGACTCCTCTCCTCCTCCTTTTTCCGCAAAACCCGGCAAGGGGTTTTGGGGACACATGATCACAGCGGGTGCCACCCTTTATTTCGATCAAGAAAAAACTTGGGCCTTGTCCCTGTTGAATCGCTACGAAATCAATGAACGGGATGGAGATACCCACATCACCCCAGGCAATCAGTGGACACTAGAATGGGGCATTAGCAAAAGCCTGAAACCCACTATTGATGTCGGATTCGTTGGCTACTATCAACTCCAAACCACCAAGGATTCCGGCGCAGGCGCGTCTAACGATCGCGATCAAGTGCTTGCCGTCGGCCCGGAAGTCAGCGTTTTCTGCCCGGAAATTGGCATGTTTACCTCGCTTCGCTATAACTACGAAGTGCTCGCCAAGGATCGTCCCCAAGGCCAGATTCTTGCGTTGACTTTCACTAAGGCGTTCTAACCCCCCCCGCGGGGCTTCTCTTACGCCATCCTCCTATGCCATGCATGGGCCACGTGTGCCGTCACCTTGCTTTCAAACGGAAACGCAACTTGCGATCAGCCACTCCCAAGTCGATCACTGGCCTCTGGGTTTCAAATGTTACCCGAGCCCCTTTTTCAAATCCCGGATACTCCAGAGCGTGCCGGCTGCGGCGGCCCCGTTCCCGCGCCACTTCCGCGCACCGTCCTTCCGTTTCTCCCCAAACCGGTCCCGGCACAATCGAAAAACCTCATCCACAAACCCCCGACTCCCAATCACCGCCCCGTCCGTGAAATACCTCACTCGACACCGCAACATCTGACCCAAGACCCGATCCCGCCCAAGCCCAAACTCAGTCAGCCCAGCCCCGGACGGATCGAACCTGTCGAGCCGCTTCAGCTCCGCGGCCACCACCGATTTCTTCATCCCCCTGCGCAGCACCTTCACCTCCAGCCCGCCGTCCA
>CAIYYV010000016.1 GCA_903930425.1 Akkermansiaceae bacterium
CTTGCCCGCCTGGTTCACCACCCGCCAACAACTGGCCTGGCAACGCTACCTCAACACCCCCGCGCCCAAACGCGGCGATGAAATGTGGCGCTTCTCTAACATCAAACAACTCGATTTCGACGGATTCGAAAAACGCCCCGGCACCACGCCCGCGCAACACACCGATCTCATCGCCCGCTCGGCCGGCCTCACACACCCCGCCGCGAAGTTTGTTTTTGTCAACGACACCCTCGTCCATTCCGAGTCTCGCTTGCCCGCCGGCGTGATCTGCCTGCCGCTTGCCGAGGCGCTTGTAACCCACGGCGACTGGGTCGCCGCGCATTTCATGCGGCAGGAAACCCGGCTGGGTTCTGCGAAGTTTGCCGCATGGCACGAGGCATCGACGTCTAACGGAATTTTTGTGCACGTGGGCGACGACGTGGAAATCGCGGGCACCATTGAAGTCCATCACTGGATCTCCGGAGCGCACACGGTGGTATTCCCACACACACTGGTGGTCACCGGCACGCGCTCGCGGGTCCGGGTGATCGATATCTTCCGCTCAGAGGATGACACCCGCCCCGGCCTGGCCATCGCCTTCAACGACCTCTGTGCAGGCCCGGCATCCCAACTCGATTATGTGGCCATCCAGGATTTCAACGAGTCCACCCGCATGCTGCAAATCAACGAGACATCCACCGCGCGCGACGCCTCCGCGAAAGGATTCATCCTCAACACCGGCGCCTCGTGGGCCCGCAACGAGTCCCTCTCCCGCCTCGAAGGCCCGGACTCACGCTCCGAGATGCTCTCCGTTTCCATCCCCGCACGTGAACAGGAATACGACCAGCGCACCCACCAACACCATGTCAGCGAAGGCGCTTATTCCGACCTGCTCTACAAAAACTCGCTCTACGACCACGCCAAAACGATTTTTTCCGGACTGATCCTCGTGGATTCACAGGCCCACCACACCGATGCCTATCAGACATGCCGCAATCTGTTGATGAGTGACACCTGCGAGGCAAACAGCATGCCCGGTCTTGAAATCAATGCGGATCAGGTCAAGTGCTCACACGGCAGCACTTCGTCACAAATCCACGATGATGAGATCTTCTATCTGCGCGCCCGCGGCATCGATCCCGCCACCGCGCGACAACTCATCGCACGCGGGTTCTCGGCCGATGTCGTCAAACGCCTCGCCGATGAACCCACCGAGGCACTCGTCCTCCAGTGCATCGATGACAAATTTGCCAGGATCGCCACTCGTGGAGCCTAACGGTTCAAGTCCCGATGATTTCCCATCACCCTCCCGACTCACATGGCTGTTAGAGGCGGCGGGCAGGATGCCCGCGCCACGTGTCCCGGGGATCCTTCCCGGCACCCCATACAAAAGTAACTCCCGATTCCACACCCAGCGCCGCGCGGGTTTCTGGTGCCAATTCTCTTTTTAGGATCACGGAAGTTTTTTCCCTCTTGGACAAGCGCGCGATTTCACGTCACTCTGCCGCAGTCATGTCAGAGGCCCTGTCATCGGCGGAACGGCTCCGTTACTCACGCCACCTGCTCATCCCCACTGTGGGCGAGGCCGGACAACTGCGCCTCAAAAATGCCTCCGTCCTGCTCATCGGCGTCGGTGCCCTCGGCTCACCCGCCGCTCTCTATCTGGCAGCCGCCGGCGTCGGCCGCCTCGGATTGATCGATGCCGACTCAGTCGAGGCATCCAACCTCCAACGCCAAATCCTCCACACCGAATCATCCGTCGGAAAACCCAAACTCGAAAGCGCGGCCGCCCGCCTGCGCGACGTCAACCCACACGTGCAAATCGATTTGCACTCGGGCCGCTTCAACCCGGAAAATGCGTTAGAGATTGCCGGGAAGTATGACATTCTGGTCGACGGCTCGGACAATTTTCCGACCCGGTTTCTCACGAACGACACTGCGTTTTTTCTCCGCAAGCCGCTGGTTTACGGGGCGATTCATCGTTTCGAGGGTCAGGCGGCGGTGTTTGCGCCTCACCTTGGCGGGCCGTGCTACCGGTGCCTTCTCCCTCAACTTCCCGAGGCCAACAGCGTGCCCAACTGCCAGGAAGCCGGTGTGCTCGGCGTGCTGCCCGGAATCATCGGATCCATCCAGGCGATGGAATCACTCAAGCTGTTGTTAGAAATTGGCACGGTGCCACTCGGCCGCCTCACGGTTTACGACGCACTCGGCAGCACGTTCCGCCATCTCAACCTGGCCCGCGACCCACTCTGCCGCCTCTGCGGCGATCACCCGGACATCACCACCATTGCCAACACGGAAACCTCGGCCACCCCACTCTGCGATTCTCACCAACAAAAACCCATGCAATCCATCACCACCACCCAACTCCGCGAACTGTTAGGCGGAAACTTCACCGGCTTGCTCATCGATGTCCGGGAACCCGATGAACACGCCGTCGCCCGCATCGAGGGCTCGCGTCTCATCCCGTTGAAATCCCTTCCCGGGATCTTAGACGAACTTCCAAGGGACCGCGACATCTATGTCCACTGCAAGTCAGGCATGCGCTCGTCCAAAGCGGTCCGCATGCTCATCGACCGCGGCTTCACCCGCGTGAAAAACGTCCACGGCGGAATCGACGCCTGGCTGGAAATGGAGCGCGGGCTTTAGCCCGCTCTTTGATTAGATGGGCAGGCTTTAGCCCGCTCTTTGATTAAACAGGAGGTCTTTAGCCCGCTTTCGTTAGAAACAACATTGTCAATCTGCAGGTGCGAGAGGAGCGGGCTCAAGCCCGCGCTCCTCGATTTCCTCATCCTCTCCATCGGGAATGACTATCGAGATATCCTGGAGTTTTTCCCCGGCTTTAAGAGTGAGCAGCTTGACTCCTTGAGCATTGCGGCCGGTTTCACGGACTTCGGCCGCGCGGATGCGGATGCTTTGACCACTGGAAGTCATGAGCATGAGTTCATCCTCGGTGGTCACGGTGACAGCCCCGACGACCGGCCCGGTTTTGTCGGTGACCTTCATGGTGATGATCCCCTTGCCACCGCGCGATTGTTGGCGGTAATCCTCAAAGGTGGTGCGCTTGCCGATGCCGTTTTCCGAAGCCACTAACAAGGTGCAGCCTTCAGTCACCAACGCAAGTCCAATGACAAAATCCTCACTGCCGGGACGAATCCCCATCACCCCGGCTGTGCCGCGACCAAGCGGCCGGGCATCATCCTCATGGAAACGCAAACTCATTCCCTCGTGGGTGACCAAAACGATTTCATCAGAACCGGAGGTGAGACGGACACCTATCAGCTCGTTGTTTTCATCGAGATTGATGGCGATGATGCCGTCCTTGCGGTAATTGCGGAAATCATGCACGGCGGTTTTCTTGACCTTGCCGCTGCGCGTGGCAAAAAACACAAATCCGGCTTCCTCTCGGAACGTGATGTCATTCCCATTGTCATCCACCGTCCGCTCAAGCCGTAGCAAGGCCGCAATTTTTTCCTCGGGTTTGAGGTTGAGCACATTCTGGATGCTGCGACCCGTCGCCGTACGGGAACCCTCTGGAAGTTCGTAGACGCGCTCGACATACATGCGCCCGGTGTTAGTGAAAAATAACAGATAGTCGTGTGCCTGAACACTGAACAAGTGCTCGATGAAATCGTCCGGCTCATTCTTGCCGGCCGCACGCGTTTCCATCCCCTTGACCCCTTTCCCACCGCGCCCCTGGACACGATATTCGGTCGACGGCGTGCGCTTGATATACCCGCGGTGCGAAAGCGTGACAATCATCGCGTCGTTCGCAATGAGGTCCTCCATGGCGACCTCTCCCACCTCGGCGACAATCGAGCATTTGCGTGGGGACGCGAATTTGTCCCTGATGGCGCGCAACTCATCCTTGATGATGACCAAGACCCGCTCCTCACGGGCAAGAATGTCCATCAGATCCAAAATGTCAGCAAGCACGGAGTCGTATTCGGCTTTGACCTTGTCGCGCTCCATCCCGGTAAGCTGATAGAGCCGCAGCTCAAGGATCGCGTTGACCTGACGCTCGCTGAAAGTATAGGTGTCTCCCGAAATCGATGCTTGGGATCGAATCAGGATGCCGAGCGATTCGGCGGTGGCCAGCGGAAACTGATAGGCGGCGAGGCGTTCCCGCGCCTCGTCACGGTTTTTCGACGAACGGATGATTTTGATGAAATCATCCAGATGACCGAGCGCGAGAAGGAATGCTTCTAACAACTCCGCGCGCTCCTCTGCCTTTCCTAACAAATAACGCGTCCGCCGGATGACCACTTCGCGCCGATGCTCGATATACGCGTCGATCGCCTCCTTGAGCGAAAATTGCTTCGGGCGGTTTTTATGGATCGCCAGCATGTTCACGCTGAACGAGGTCTCCATCGCGGTGAGCTTGAAGAGCTGCGCCATCACGACCTGCGGGCGCGCATCGCGCTTCAACTCGATTTCAATCCGGGTATCCTCGGCGGATAGATCGCGCATACCGGAGATGCCGGTGAGGATCTTTTCGTTGACCAATTCGGCGATCCGTTCCTGAAGGGTCGCGCGGTTCACACCATAGGGAACCTCCCGGATGATGATGAACGAACGACCTGCCGCGTTTTCCTCAATCTCCATTTTCCCACGAAGACGCATCGACCCGCGTCCCGTGCGAAAGTATTCCTCAATGCCGCGAATGCCGCGAATTTCGCAGGTGACCGGAAAGTCCGGCCCCTTGATGTGCTGCATCAACTGCGGAAGCGTGATGTCGGGTTGGTCGATTTGAGCGCAGATACCGTCAATCACTTCACCGAGATTGTGCGGGGCGAGGTTGGTGGCCATGCCGACCGCGATGCCGGTGCCTCCATTGACGAGGAAGTTAGGGAAGGCCGACGGAAGAACGGTCGGCTCATTCTGCGAACCGTCATAGTTCGGCTGGAAGTCGACCGTGTCCTTGTCGAGATCCTCCATCATTGCGAGGCCCAAATGGTGCAGACGGGCTTCCGTATATCGCATCGATGCCGCACCGTCACCTTCCACCGAACCAAAATTCCCCTGACCGTCCACTAACATTTCGCGCATCGACCATGGCTGGCCCATGTTGACGAGCGTCGAATAAATCGACTGGTCACCGTGTGGGTGGAAATTACCCATGGTTTCACCGACGATCTTGGCGCATTTGACGGGTGGCTTTCCCGGCCCCACGCCGAGCTGGCGCATGGCATAGAGAACGCGGCGCTGTGATGGCTTCAGGCCGTCCCTAACATCCGGAAGGGCGCGCGAGATGATCACCGACATCGAGTATTCCAAGAACGAATTGGAAAGTTCTTCGGCGACGTTGATAGGTTTGATGTGTTCTTCAGACATGTTAGAAAATGATCAGGCGCGAGAGAGGGCGTTGGCGGAGACGAAGAGATTGCGGATTCGGAATTCGGCAGGACTTTCCTGAATAAGGAGCATGCGAAGCTTGTGAGTGCGGGCGGCAAACCATGGAACTCCAAGTGCCCGCGAAGCGCTTGCCGCCCACAAGGGAATGCTCAGGCCGTGTCGGCTTGCCAACCACGCCGCAGTCGCGGCCAAATAGGCGTCAGCCACTCCATGATCCTTGAGGATGGACGACAGCAAAACAGGCTCCTCAGCGACGAGCGACGGATCCGGCTCATCCCGAAAACGATCCAGAAAATCGCGCAGCATGTAACCAAAATCCTGAGAGGATTTGATGCTTGCAAATGCTTCATGCATGGGAACAGCCATAGAAATCATGATAGATTAAAGTTAGATTGCGAGTTCTATTTGAGTGTTTCGACCTTTACAAGATGATTTCATTACTTTACCCGAGCATTGGGCTACGTTGATGGCTTCTAGAAAATTCGCGATGCGCAATGCGAACTGGACGGGAACCGCATTGCCAATCTGCTTGTGGATGTGCCGCTTGTTGTCCCCATGGAAAACCCATGAATCCGGGAAGGTCTGGAGTCTTGCGTATTCCCTATCTGTGAAACTCCTGAGTCGGCTAGCACGAATCCGCCAGAGTTTGAGGTCTGTATCCTTGTTTCTTACGAACGCGCCGTTCACTCGATCTTTGAACATTCTCTCGGCTTTTACGTTTCCCTGAGCCCAACCCCATATAGTAGCAGTGTCGATCGCTGGAAACGGACCATTAAGCGAACGGATCGGGTGCCCATCGGATCCTGTTCTCGAAAATCGGCATGGGACCGGGTCTTCGGCTGCATCAAAAGGCTCGCCTGTTTCATCATGCACACGGCTTTTGAATCCCCATTCTGGGGAATGATTCGGAAGCGTGATTCGAGAATCTTCGATAAGATCGGAGAGGAATGCTGAGGCAGGGGTCTCAGCCTCGGGCGACAACCAATGGAACGCTTTCGGGAATGGATCCAAGCTGGCGACAAATATGAAACGTCGTCTTGTTTGTGGCACCCCGAATCCAGACACCCTGAAGATATTGTGTTTAACATGGTAGCCAAGAGCTTCAAAATGCGCAGTGATCACATCAACGAACGGCTTTCCGCTTTCGGGATCCCTCATCGTGCGGAGATTCAGCACATTTTCAATCAGCACGAATTTGGGTTTCTTTGCTTTTGCCAGCCTCACGACTTCTTTAAAAAGAAAGTTACGTTCATCGCCCTCCCTGCGATTTCCACCGAGAGAGAATCCCTGACAAGGAAATCCGGCCAACAACACATCGGAATCTGGAAGATCCTCCGGCGCGATTTCTCTAACATCAGCCTCGGAAGCATCCCATCCTGGGCGATTGTCTTTCAACGTAAGGACACTCCACGGGTCTATGTCGGAGGAATAAAGGTGCTGGAACCCGGCCATCTCAAATCCCAGATCCAGTCCTCCAGCACCAGAAAATAATCCTGTAAATGAAATAGCCATTTTATACCAAGTTGACATCTGGACCAGTGGCACTTGAAGAGCGAAACACCTTGAATAGGTGTTCTTTCCCAGCGTCCGGGTTCGGAATGAGCGAAGGTTTGAGTTCGTGAGTCATCATGTCGAAACTGTAACCACGTATCAGTTTGGCGGCTTCAATTCGCGTAAAACCGCCTATGTGCTTCAGACCTTTTGGAGTTGAGAATTTTTCGGGTGCTATCAATGTGACCTGTCTTTCAGTGCCTGAAGTCAATGCATAGGGAGTGGGAGCCACATATATCTTCCGGTCTCTGATCATCATGTCTCCGTAACTACCAAAACCCTTCAAGTTCTTGTTTTTGTGCACGTAGGAGTGATCGGCATTCAGAAAATCCCCGTGGCACATCACAAGATCATAGACCGGGTACGCGTTGTTTGTTGATTTTGCGGGATAGCGTCCGAAAACGTAGTAGATTTCCCTGCCGTTGTGTCGCCCCGACGGGACTTGGCTGTTACAGTCATAGTTTGCTTCGCGCCCCGGGAAGCCGAGACCCTTGATTTCAAAACCAACAGGAAAGTCAACGAGCCTAAAATCGGGATATGCATTCCTTGATGGCTCATCCATATTGAGTCCAAGAGCGGTAAGCCGATCCGAAAACCAGTTTTGAAAGCTATATTCCTTGTCTGTGCTCGACACGCGTTTGATCAGTTCGCTCGCGTTAATCGCCCTAGCACATTCAAGAAATACTTTTGCTATTACATCGTTCATCGGAAATTCTATTCGGCTAATTCTGCTGGGACGTCAAAAAAACTTTGGACTTCAAATGCAGGGAAAGGTTGTGTTGGTTTGGTAGATACGATCAGACTCCACAGTCACACGTCCAAATTTCTAACATTCAACGCGTTGTCCTCGATAAAGCGTTTGCGGGGTTCCACGACATCGCCCATGAGGACATCAAACATCTTGTCGGCCTCAACGGCATTGTCCTCGTCGAGGCGGACGCGGAGGAACTGGCGGACGTTGGGGTCCATGGTGGTTTCAAAGAGCTGCTTGGCATTCATTTCACCAAGACCCTTGAAGCGTTTGATCTGGACGCCGCGGCTGGCGATTTCCAATACCCGCGAAAGGATTTCCGGAACCGCAAAGACCGGCGTGGATTTCTGCTTGTCCCCCTCACCTTCTAACACCTCAAACAATGGCGTGTCGTCGTTGAAAAAGACCGAAGTGTCGATCCCGCATTCCGTGAGCCGCGAGAAGATGCGGGTGATGGCATGTGACTCGTGAAGCTCGTGGAGGTTGGCCCGTCGCGACGGACCGTTTTGCGCGGCGACCTCCTCGTCCGTTAGAACCTCGTCGAACAAGCGGAGGTCACGGTTTTCCGCGGCATAGGCGCGGAGATCCGCCTCAGTGGGGAAATAAATGACACTCTCGTCATTTCCGATGCGGACGCGCACCATGTATTCCGGCAACGCTCCATCGCACCTGGCGGCAAGATACAATTTGAAATTGCCGCCATTGCCTTCGATGGAATTCGTGAACCGTGACAGGGACGAAAGATTTTCGAGAACCACTTTCAATTCGTCGGCGGAGAATTTACGGGATTGATCGTAGGTCCGGAGCTCAACCTCACCGGCGCCGAGGTCGATGAGGATGCGGTTGAGTTGATCATTGTCCTGGACGTATTCTTGGCGTTTCTTGCGGCTGACTAGGTAGAGCGGCGGCTGCGCGATGTAGAGATAACCGCTTTTCACCAGGGCAGGCATGTGGCGGCAGAAGAACGTGAGGAGCAAGGTGCGGATGTGCGAACCATCGACATCCGCATCCGTCATGATAACGATTTTGTGATAGCGGACCTTGCCGATGTCAAATGAACCGTCCTGCTCACCATCGCCAATGCCGGCACCGATGGCGGTGATGAGGTTTTGAATTTCCCTGTTCTGAAGCGCGCGGTGAAGGCGGGCCTTTTCCACATTGAGGATCTTGCCGCGCAAGGGCAAAATCGCCTGCGTGCGCCGGTCCCGCCCCTGCTTCGCCGATCCACCGGCCGAGTCACCTTCCACGATGTATAACTCGGACTTCGCGGGATCCCGCTCCGAACAATCGGCCAGCTTGCCGGGCAAGCCACCGCCAAACAACGCGGATTTGCGCACGGTTTCCCGCGCTTTCCGGGCGGCCTCGCGGGCACGGGCGGCATTGACGGATTTTTCAATCACCTTGCGGGCGAGGGCCGGGTTTTCCTCGAAATACTGCATGATACCCTCATACACGATCGACGAGATGACCCCTTCGATCTCGGTGTTGACGAGTTTGTCTTTGGTCTGCGAACTGAAGCGCGGGTTCGGCATTTTCACCGAAATCACGCAGACGAGCCCTTCGCGGACATCATCACCGGAGAGCGCGGGATCCTTGTCCTTGAGGATCTTGTTCGCCTTGGCATACTGGTTGATACCCCGCGTGAGCGCCGTGCGGAAACCGGTAAGGTGAGTGCCCCCATCCCCGTTAGGGATCGAGTTGGCGAAGCAGAGAATCTGGTCGTTATAAGAATCGTTGTATTGAAAAACCACGTCCGCAAACACATCATCCGTGGTTTTTTTGCCGTCGTAATCCAGTTCAATCTGGCGCTTGCCGTTGAGAATCACTGGATCATCATGAATCACCGTCTTGTTTTCCCCAAGCTGGATGACAAATTCCTCAATCCCCTTGGCGTAGAAAAACGTGGTCTTTTTCGCGGATTCCGGACGCTCATCCTCAAGATCAATGATGAGGCCGGGATTGAGAAACGCGAGCTCTCTCAGACGCGTGGCCAACCGTTCAAACTTGAACTCAATCGTGTCCACAAAGATCGTCGCGTCCGGGAAAAAGGTGATCGTCGTGCCCGTCTTGTGAGAGTCCACCTCGCCCACCACATGCAGCGGCTCCGTGGTTTTCCCGCGCTCAAACCCAATGCGGTGCACCTTGCCATTGCGCATGATGTCCGCCCGAAACCAATCGGCTAGGGCATTCACACATTTCGCGCCGACACCGTGAAGCCCGCCCGAGTATTTATACGCACCCTGCCCGAATTTGCCGCCCGCATGCAGATTCGTTAGAACGAGCTCGACGGCAGGCATGCCGAATTTCGGATGCATGTCCACCGGGATTCCGCGCCCGTTATCAATGATGGAAACCGAGCCGTCCACGTGGATGGCAACCTTGATGCGCGAACAATAACCGGCGAGATGCTCATCAATCGAGTTATCTAACACCTCAAACACGCAGTGGTGGAGCCCACGCTCATCAGGGTCCCCGATATACATCCCCGGGCGCTTGCGAACCGCTTCAAGGCCCTCGAGTTTATCGATTTGCGCGGCGTCATATTGCTGCTCGGTAGCAACCTTGGTAGGGGCTTGCTGGGGCTCGTGAAAAGGCTCGGACATAGGCAAACAAAGAGTCTGAAATCCAGACCCAAGAAACAAGCAACTTCTTCACCGATCAATCGGCCAATCCAAGGCATTCACGCTGCCATTTCAGGAGCACTTCCGCCGGGTTGGCGTCATCGGCCACGAGGCCCTCAAGCACCGATCGCGGGGCGATCAATGACCCATCAATGTCCAATGCGGCAGCCACTTGCTCGCGGGTTTGGATCAAGGCATCGAGCTTGCGCTCAAAATCGCGGTCGAGCTTTCGGCGTTTGCCGGGCAGGCGTTGCGGCCAGTCGGATTCGGGCAGGGTCTCGACTGCGGCGATCGCCGCGCGGAAGCGTTTCACACGGTCCGGCCGAAAATGATGCGGCAGGCTGATGTTTTTGCGAGTTGCTAGGTCAGCGCTCCATGCCAACAACTCACGATTGGGAGTGACCATGAACGATGGCCGGTCCCAGGCCTTGGCCTCGGCATCACGCCACTGCCAAAGCGCCCGCAGGCAGACGAGCCCGAAGCGCTCGAGTTTTCCCGATCCCTGGATGCGCCACATTTCCTCTTTGGAGTCATCACGGTCAAGCACGCGCTGGCGGGCAGCCGCGCAGCTTTCCTCAAACCATTCGTAGCGCCCATGGGTTTTCAGGGCGGCGACAATGATGTCACCCATTTCCAGCAGGTAATTCACATCATTGAGTGCATACTCGATCATTTTGGGCGAGAGCGGGCGCTTCCCCCAATCCGCCTTTTGCGAGGATTTCGAAAGTTCCACCCCGAAATACTGGCGGACCAGATCGCCCAACCCGAAACGGCGCACGCCGAGCAACCTGGCACCGATTTGCGTGTCATAAATCACGGGGGGAAGCGCGGCAAACTGCCGCTTGAACATGGTCATGTCATAATCCGCACCATGCATCCAAACCGTGGCTTCTGATAGATAACTGCCGAGAGCCGAAAGATCCTCAATCACCAACGGATCAATCAAGACCGAAGCCCCTCTGACGGCAAATTGAATCAGACAAAGCGACTCTCGATAACGATGCAAACTGTCGGCTTCAGTGTCGATCGCGCAGATCGGTGCCGCAGCACCCTGACGGCTTGCTTGAAGGTGGCTCACCAGCCGTTCTGTGGTATCGATCATGTCATCTAACGCTGCCGCCCCCCCGTGAAACTGCCGAACTCACTCAATAAGCGAACCGTCAAACCCATAAGCGGGATCCGAGTGCCCAAAAAGCAAAAAAAACTAGGCACGACGGAGTGGAAACCAAGCATTTCATAAAGTATGCAAAAGGTGTTGCCGCCCCCGCTCCACCGCAAGAAAAAAACCGGAAAATTGCGCTCAGATGAACGCGGACACCGAAGCGGAGACGACAGACAGGCGTGTCGCCCAGATACCCCCGCTTTCGCGCGGGCACAGCAGTGCCGGACAGGCTTCAACGCACCGTCTCACGGTGGATGCGGGAGGAAACTCAACCCGAGACGCATCGAGCGTCCCGAAGCACGCGAATAGGGTGCCTCAATCCACTGTGTCGGCAAGGACCCGGCATCCGTGCCGGCTCGCACACGCACAAAGTCACGCAACATCTCGGGCATTTCCGATTGATTCGTCGCATTCCAGACCACCACGCGGTCCGAATCGGCCGGAGCGGCAAAGGATGGCACCTCCGGAGCCTCGACCACGCTTTCCGGGAAGCACAATTTCAAATTGCCACCCACCCAGCGGTCTTGGGCCATGATGTGACCGCCATGAAACCCTGCCTGCCGCAATTGTGAGGCCAAGGCCGCATATGGGGCGCTCAGGCGACTGACCGACCCACGGTCGGACACATGGAGCACCCGACCGGCAATCACCGCCCATGTACCCACCGCAACGACCGCCGTGAAAGCGGCATATCTGCGAGCATTCGTGAGATTCCAACGCGCCCACGGGAGCATCACCAGATAGAGCGGGGTAGCAAATAGAAGCGGCTGCATTCATCGGTCTTTGAATACGCTGACCTTGAAAAAAACGATCATGAGAACACAGAGGCCCAGCCCTGCCAGTAGCGTCCGGAGAATGAGCGCCCTGTCATCGCTGTGCGCATTGACAACCCGGACAGACGCGCCCCGCTTGTGAAAAAATAGGACCACCACGGGAACCAGCAAACCCAGGAACGACAGCACCGCCACCCCCAAACTTTTGAACCCTAACACAAAAAGGGCAAGCCGTCCTGCGGACGACGCCACATGAAACTTCCCGACTTGGGAAAGCGTCGCCTGCGTGTGCGTGACCATCCAATAAAGGTGCGGCGCAGACACCAGCAATAGGCACAGAACGGCAAGTCCCATCTTGCGGTTCAACACACGGGGACGAAAATTCCTGATAGACCCCGCGGCCAATAACAATGCGATGAGGAAAATGCCGTAATTGTATTTGGCAAGGATCCCGAACCCCGCGCATAAACCGAACAAAACGTAATAGCGGAGACGCCCGGTTTTGAGCAAGCGCAGCATCACAAACAAAGAACCGGCGGCTATAGCAGTCCCCAAAACCGAGTGGGTGAGATCCCGTTGCGATTCCCAAAAAATCTGGGGGATCAATAAAAGCGAGAGCATCGCGATGACTGACCGGGTGGAGTCGCGGGTGAGCTCCCGGGCACTCAGATAGACAAAAAAATAACTCAGGAAGAGCAGGAAGTTTTTGAACACGGCAAGCGCAAAGACGTTGATACCGCACAGGAAAAAAAGCCCCGCCTGTATCCAGGTATACAAGGGCGGCTGTGAGCCGTATCCCAATCGCATGTCCTGAGTCAGCAACAACTGCTCCGATTCATCCAACTCGGCGCTGCTAGAGAGGAATACCCGCACACCAAGGTGAATCAAAAAATAAAGCGCCAGAAGAAGCAAAAAGCGCCTGCCGTTCAGTTCCGTCGCGGAAGGTCGGGTCATAGCAAAAAAGGGCTTCATTTCACACGCACCCGTCGCCTGAAGAATCGTCCGCGGTCTTCAAGTGCTTCCGTTCGCGCAGGATCCAATGCAAATTCCGCAAATAGATGAACAAGCCGGCGGCCTGCCCCACAATGAAGACCGGATCCCTGCGGTGAATCGCATACGCCAACAACGTGCCTCCACCTAACAGACTGAAATACCAAAAAGCCTCCGGAACCACACTGCGGCGCAACCGCTCGCTCTGCAACCACTGCACCACAAAACGCATGGTGAAAAATGCCTGCCCCACAAAGCCGATTGCCAGCCAGATCGATTTGGATTCCATGATGAACGCGTTTTAGCTGTCGAGAATTTTCGGGGATTTGGACCGGCGCTGCAACCACGCCACACCGCAAAGATCGACCATGCCGACCCAAAGCCGGTTGAACAACCCATATTTGGAAACGCCGCGCGTTCTTTCCCGGTGGTTCACCTCAACAGACCGGATCCCACCACCACCACGCAAAAACAAGGCCGGCAAAAACCGATGCATGTGATCAAAATACGGAAGCGCGAGAAACGCAGCGCGCGAAAACACTTTGAGACCGCAACCTGTGTCGGGTGTCGCATCCCCAAGCAAAGTGCCACGAACCCGGTTCGCAATTCTCGATGAAAAACGCTTCAACCAACTGTCGCGGCGCGAACGACGAAACCCGCACACACATACCAGCGGCACCTGCCCGGGAACGGCTGCACCACACGCTTCGGCTAACAGTTTGGGAATGTCTAACGGATCGTTCTGCCCGTCGCCATCGAGCGTCGCAATCCACGGTGCCCGCGCCTGCCGGACCCCGGTCCATACCGCAGTGCTCTGCCCGCAACTGCGGTCGTGCCGAATCACCCGCAGCCGATCAAACGATTCGGCCGCGGCCCGCAAGCGCTGCGGCGTCCCGTCCGTGCTGCCGTCATCCACATAAATCACCTCATAATCCGCCGCTCCCAATGCAGCCTGAATCTCGGCAAGCAACGGGTCGATATTGTCCTCCTCGTTGAAAACGGGAATCACCAGCGATACATCCATGGTTTCCTCAAGTTAAAATCCACGCCTGACCCCATCAAGTGGCCCGAACACGCCGACCACCGTAAAACCGCGCGCCACGCATGCAAATCAATTCTTGTTGCCACGGAACGCGGTCTTCAGCCCGCTCTTCGATCCTTGCAGCGGCGGTGCTTGGGCGGATCATGGGCGAATAGAGGCGGGCGAGACGCCCGCGCTCCTTGGGGTGGCATCTCCGCCCTCTTCCTCTTCGGTTCGACGTTCGAAGTTCGAAGTTCGAAGTTGAATGTTCGATGTTCGCATTTTTCGGCATCGGGCGCTGCCGAGGGGATGACGCATTGTAGCGGCGCTCTATGAGCGTCGATTCGCTAGAGAGGCGCGATGCATTCGCCATCGACGGTCGCAGACCGCCGCTACAATGGGCCCGCCCGGAAGTGCCATGCTCACGGAACGCGGTCTTCAGCCCGCTCTTCGATCTTTTAAGCGGCGGTGCTTGGGCGGATCATGGGCGAATAGAGGCGGGCGAGACGCCCGCGCTCCTTGGGGTGGCGGTGCTTTCACGTGCCTTGGGCGCAAAGATGCGGGCTGAAGCCCGCGCTCCTTGAGGCCCACTAATACCCTTTGACATGAGGAGGAAATTCGTCAGATTACTTGTCATGCAAACAAATGTCAGCACACTGCTTCGCGAATTTCCCAAAGTGAAACGTGCGGCCCTTCGAGGCGAGCGGGTGGTGATCCAAACCCGCGAGGGCAACCTGCTGCTCTCGGCAGAATCGCCGCCTGATCGGACCTTGCTCGGGTCCATGCGGGGCACCTTCACCGACGCCGGAACCGACTTGAGCGCTCCGACCTTGCCGGCATCCGCGTGGAATCCATCCCTATGAAACTCATCTTGGACACCCACGCCCTCGTGTGGGCCGCAGAGGACAGCGCCCGGTTGAGCAAGAACGCCAAGCAGGCCCTTGCCGGACTTACCCGGGATGACATCGGGGTCAGTGCCCTGAGTTTGCTCGAACTCGCGATGTTGATTGCCAAGGGAAGACTGCGAGTTTGCAATGATGATGGTGCCACCGCGATCGCCAATCTCGCAGCACGAGTGACCGTGTTTCCGTTAGACGCGGAGACCGCGTGGGAAGCGATGACTCTCGACCTGCCGCAGTCCGACCCCTTCGATCGCGTGATCGTAGCGACTGCCAAGCGTCTCAACAGACCCTTGGTGACCAAGGACCGTCAAATCCGCAAGTCACGCCTCGTGACAACCCTCTGGTAACGTCGCGTTCTGCTGGCGAATAGAGGCGGGCGGGACGCCCGCGCTCCTTGGGAAGACGTCTCCGCCCTCTTCGGTTCGACGTTCGATGTTCGAAGTTGGATGTTCGATGTTCGCATTTTTCGGCATCAGACGCTGCCGAGGGGATGACGCATTGTAGCGGCGCTCTATGAGCGTCGATTCGCTAGAGCAGCGCGATGCATTCGCCATCGACGGTCGCAGACCGCCGCTACATTGGGCCCGCCCGGAAATGCCATGCTCACGGAACGCGGGCTTCAGCCCGCTTCTTCGATGGCGGATCTTACGTCTCTTTCCTGATACGGTTTTACATCCGCGAGCCTACCAGAGGACCCGTATATCATATTGGGAGAAATGGGAATCACTGGAAACCACGGTCATTTCCTCGATCTGCGCTTGAGCGATAAGCAAGCGGTCAAAGGGATCTCTGTGATAAAACGGCAAATGAACGATTTGGTGCAAGTGGACATGGCGAATGGGCAGCGAATGAAAACCCTTTTCCAGCAATCGCGCCGGGAACAGAATTTCAAACGCCACCGGCAACTTCAATTTGCCGAGTGAATGCTTGATGCCCACTTCCCAGACCGATGCATCGCTGACATAACAACAGTTGACCGGATCGCTGATGGCAGAGCGCGCCAAGGCACTCAGCTGGGAATCGTTTTCCAGAAACCAAATCAGCGCATGGGTGTCCAAGAGCAAATTCATTCCATATACTCCTTGAAGTCCGCCAATGGTTCATCGAAATCCGGGGCCATCCAAAACCCTTTCAGACTTCCGGGCTGCGGGGTGATGATCTCAGACGGGGATGAAACACCAGCTCCACCGTCCGCCACCGAATCCACCACAAGCAAAATATGTGTCCGGCCAGGCTTGAGCCAAGCCGGCATGGGCGAGAGCAGTTTCACGTTACCATCCGCCCGGATTTCCGCATCGCTTTCCAATGTTTTCATGGGAAGATTTTAGTCGGATGGACGACGAGGTAAAGACAAAGAAATAATGCCCCATCATATCAAAAGATATCGAACGCGGGCTTCAGCTCGCTTCTTCGATCCTTGAAGCGGTGGTGCTCACGGAACGCGGGCTTCAGCCCGCTTCTTCGATCCTTGAAGCGGCGGTGCTCACGGAACGCGGGCTTCAGCCCGCTTCTTCGATCCTTGAAGCGGCGGTGTTTTCACGTGCCTTGGGCGAAGAGAGGCGGGCGAGACGCCCCCGCGCTCCTTGGGAAGACGTCTCCGCCCTCTTCGGTTCGAAGTTCGATGTTCGATGTTCGAAGTTCGATGTTCGCATTTTTCGGCATCGGACGCTACCGAGGGGATGACGCACTGTAGCGGCGCTCTATGAGCGTCGATTCGCGAGAGAGGCGCGATGCATTCGCCATCGACGGTCGCAGACCGCCGCTACATTGGCCCGCCCGGAAAGTGGCCTGCATTGAGGGGTTGGACGTCGCGTTCTGCTGGCGAAGAGAGGCGGGCGAGACGCCCGCGCTCCTTGGGAAGACATTTCATCGGCGAGCCAGACCGTCACAAAAAAGAGGCGGGCTTGCGCCCGCCTCTTGGAGTTTTTTCTGTCTGTCGTGAAACCGATGCCCGATCAAATCCGGCGACGGCGAAGCAGACCCAATGCACCCAACGCTCCTAACAACGCTGCCGAGGGCTCTGGGATGGTGGTGGAAACCATCGACACACCATTGACGTAGGTGTTTCCTGCAATCGGTTGTGTGGTTACAGTAATTTTGTTGCCAATAGTTGGAACAGACGCTGCGGTAAGAGCGAAAGCCTGTGCTAAATTCCCTGTCACACCGTCAGGTGCAGCAAAAGTAGTGCCGACGAATGAAAACAATGCGATTTCTGTTGAAAGAGACAGATTTGAATTATTGCCAATCAACACCACAACGTCTTTGCCTTGGAAATTAGCCACATAGTTTGTCGGCAAAGTAGTACCAGCATTGTCCCAATCGTTACCACTAATCAACCCATTGCGCGGAGTGGCTCCACTCAACATATTCGGGAAAAGTGGCGAGTTATCAATAGGAACAAAGCGAGACAGAACGCTCGCTGGCGTCAAGGTGCCACCTGTGGTCAAATAACCAATCGAGGCAAAAACCGAGCTGGTTGAATTCAAAATAGCAGCACCTGAAGAATCTACTATAGGCAATCCATCTGGACCTGCAGAAGCACCAGTATGAGTCTTGAACCCTAAAGTGACTGTCGCATTAACCGAAGCTGCCATGATCAGAAGCAGCGCAAGGGACGTAGTTGTTTTTTTCATTTTCATTTCTTTCGTTTATCGTTGTTGTATCAAAGGGATGAATAAGGGGCGGGCGGCAAATTCGTGAGATTATTACCAGCACCACCGTTATAGAACAGCAAACCAGATGATAAACTCACAGATGCAGGATCGATAGTGGCGTAGGGTGCGCGGCTATTCTTCCAAACAGAATCATCACCATCATAGTAATAAGAATTCCAGCCACCCGCACCATCTGGCACATAGAAAACGTCC
>CAIYYV010000017.1 GCA_903930425.1 Akkermansiaceae bacterium
GCCCAGGCAAAGAGCATTTTGGCACCGTGGCGGATGATGCCGCCGCGTTCTTGGGCGAGCCCTGGCATGAAGCCGGGGACATCGACTAACGAAAGCACCGGGATCGAGTAGATATTGCAGACGCGGATGAAGCGGGCGGCCTTGTCCGATGAATCGATATCGATGCAACCGGCCTTGACGGTCGGTTGATTGGCGATGATGCCGATGACGAGACCTTCGAGTTTGGCGAAGCCGATGAGGATGTTCGGCGCGAAGTCCGGCATGATTTCAAACCAACTGCCCGGATCCATCAGGCGCTGGATGACTTTTTGCATGTCGAGCGGGGATTTGGGATCGGGCGGGATGATGTCGTTCATTCCCGGGTCCTCGGTGAGGGCGATCTCGCGGTTCATGCGGTGCGGCGGATCTCCCAAGTTGTTCGACGGCAGGTAGTCGAGCAGTTTTTTCGCGAGTTCGATCGCGTGGGTGTCGTCATCGGCGATGAGGTGGATGTTGCCGCTGACTTGGGCGTGCGCATCGGCACTCGCAAATTGATCGAGTGACGCGGTTTGGCCGGTGGCCGCACGAATGACATCCGGACCGCAGATGAACATGTTCGAGTTCTTCCGCGTCATGATAATGAAATCCGTGAGTGCGGGCGAGTAGGCGGCACCGCCCGCGCAAGGACCGGCGATGATCGAGATTTGCGGCACCACGCCCGAGGCGAGGACGTTGCGGAAGAAAATCTGACCGTAGCCGGAGAGAGCTTCGATGCCTTCCTGGATGCGGGCGCCGCCGGAGTCATTGATGCCGACCACGGGGATGCCCGCCTTGATGGCAAAGTCGAGCAAGTCACAGATTTTTTTCGCGTGGATGGCACCGACGGCACCGCCGCCGACGGTGAAATCTTGGGCGAAGGCGGCGACTTGGCGGCCATCGACCACGCCGGTGGCGCAGACAACGCCGTCACCGGGCATTTTGCGTTTTTCGAGGCCGAAGTTGATGCACGAATGGTGGGCATGCATGCCGAACTCGATAAAGTTGCCGCCGTCGAAGAAGGCGGCGAGGCGTTCCCGTGCGCTGAGCAGGCCCTTTTCGTGGCGTTTTTCGATACGGTCGATGCCGCCTCCGATGAGGGCTTCTTCTCGGCGGAGCTTGAGCCCCTCCAGCAATGATTTGTCGATAGGCATGGCAGAATGGTTTCGAGTAGGATGTTAGAATTTAAAGAATCAATGCACCGCTTGGCAAAACTCGGTGAGCACCCCGAAGGTGGATTTGGGATGCAAAAAAGCCACGAGTTTGTCGCCTGCGCCCGTGAATGGCACCTCGTGGATCAATCGGGCACCTTGCTCTTTGGCGTGTGCGAGTTGGCCGGTGATCCCGTCGGTGGCGAACGCGAGGTGATGGATGCCCGGGCCGTTTTTTGCAAGAAATTTGGCAATCGGACTTTCCTCGGACATCGGTTCAAGCAGTTCGATGTGAACGTCTCCGGCGGCGAAAAATGCGGTGCGGACCTGCTGGGATTCCACTTCCTCACGCCCTTCACACGTCAATCCGAGGACATTTTCATAATAGGTGATGGCCTCGTCAAGCGAGTGGACGGCGATTCCCAGGTGGTCGATTTTGGTGATCATGATGGACGGTGGACGGGCGCGGTGTGGCGCTGGCCAGCATCATTGCAGGTATTGCCCGACTGACACCGCAGGAAGTCGCTAAGGCTACGCGTATTTTATTCCGTGTGCGCGGAGGCTAAGGCTCGGGGTCCTCTTCGGGCTCCTGGTGCCACGGGATGCCGGCATTCGCATTGCGCTGGAGGTCGGCGATGACCTGGGCACCTAACAGCAGGATCAGGGCGACGGTTTCCAAGGTGAGAAGCACGATGATGACGGTGGCCATCGATCCGTAAAGCACGTTGACCATCGAGATATTGGTGAAATACGCGACGAGCAGGTGGCGGGTGATTTCCCAGAGGAAGGTGGCGGTGATGCCGCCGGCGAGGGCGCGGCGGAACGAGACCCTGGCCAC
>CAIYYV010000018.1 GCA_903930425.1 Akkermansiaceae bacterium
ACGGTCTGCATCCGTGGGGAAGTTGCCGCCGTGAAGGCCGCCGTGGAAGCGGGGGCGACGGCTGCAAGCCTGATAGGCGAGGTGGTATCGGTGCACGTGATTCCGCGTCCGCACGATGATCTCGCCGGCTTGGGCAAATTTCTGAGCGGAAAGGCAACCGGAAAATAACAGATTCTGAAGTCGATCGAATGATATTGAGATGGGTCAGGCCGGATGTGGCGGACATTTCCGCCATGAGATATTCTGGATGACCCGTTGATTGCCATGAAAGCGAACCTCATACTCGTAGCCAACATCGGCAGCACCTCATTCAAGTTTCGCTTGTTTGAGATGCCGTCCGAGCGCGTGCTTGCCCGGGGCGGGGTGGAGCGCATTGGCGATGCGGAGTCGCTCTATCAGTTTCGGGTGGACGGCGAGCCGGAGCGGACTGGCCTGGCGGTCATTCCCGATCATGAGGCGGCGATTGCCTTTGTGGAAAAGGAACTGGGAGGGTTCAGTCATTTGGCGGCGGTGGGGTTCAAGCCGGTGGGAGCGCGCGATGTCAGTGGCACGCAGTGGATGGACGAGCGGGTGCTCGCGGCGATGGAAGAGTTCAACACTTTGTTTCCCGCGCATAATCCGCCGTGCATTGCCGGGGTGCGGCTTTTCAACAAGCGGTATCCGTCATTGCCGTGCATTGGCACGTTTGAGACCGCGTTTTACGATGATTTGCCGACGGCCAAGACGCGTTATGCGGTGCCGCTCGAATGGGAATCCAAATACGGCATTCGTCGTTATGGATTTCACGGGGCGAGTCACCGGTATGTCACGCAGCGCTGTGCGGAGTTACGTGGGGCGGAAAACCTCCGCATTATTTCCTGTCACTTGGGTGGCAGTTCATCGATTGCTGCCGTGAGGGATGGCAAAGCGGTGGATTCGAGTTGGGGCATGACTCCGCAGAGCGGGCTGCCGCAAAACAACCGCGTCGGTGATTTTGATTGTTTTGCATTGATTTACCTCGCCCGCGATCTCGGACTCGGGCTGGACGCGGTGGAACACGCGCTCACCACCTGTTCCGGTTTGCAGGGCATGTCCTGTTTGGCGACCGGCGATGTGCGTGACATTTTACTGGCAGCGGCGGCGGGCAACGAAGAAGCACGGGTCGCGCTCGACGTGTTCACTGGCGCGATCCGCAAATTCATCGGCCAGTTTTTAGTCGAAATGAATGGGGCCGACGTGATTGTTTTTACCGCAGGCATCGCGGAAAACAACGCCTGGCTCCGAGAAAAAATTTGTGCAGACCTCGATTTTTGCGGTCTTGAGATTGACGCCGAGGCCAACGCCATGGCGAGTGCGCATGAGGCCGTCATCTCCACAGCGCGATCCAAAATCGAGGTGCGCGTGATTCCCACCAACGAGGAACTCGTCATCGCCCGCGCCGTGTGGGCAAAGCTCACACATCACCACTAACCACACTCTAACCACAACAAACATATGGCACAACAAGCATTAGGAATGATAGAAACCCGCGGACTCATCGCGCTCGTCGAGGCGACGGACGCCATGCTCAAATCCGCAAATGTCCAACTCGTCGGACCGATGACGCAGGTTGGCAACGCGATGGTGACCGCCTGTGTCGCCGGCGATGTTGCCTCCGTCAAGGCGGCCACGGAAGCCGGGAAGATTGCCGCGCAATCGCTCGGCGAGGTGGTCAGCGTCAGCGTGATTGCGCGGCCGCACAACGACCTAGGCGTGGTCCTTCCCAAAACGAAGTAAATCATCCGATCAGCACGGCAAGGAAGAGCCAATCAGCGGATCGCCGACAGGCGGATGTTCGATGAGCGTTCCTTGGCGTGATGAGCGGAAACACCCCATCATGACATGATTCTGGCACGAGTAGAAGGCAGCGTCATTGCGACGAAGAAAAACCCCAAGATGACGGGGCACAAATTGCTTGTGATTCGTCCGTTGGTGATCGACACCCCGAAGGCGACCGCATTCAAGCCCGGGGCCAGCACGCTGGTCGCGGTGGATTCGTTAGGAGCGGGCGAAGGAGACGTGGTATTGGTGGTGCAGGGGAGTTCCGCGCGTCTTGCCGCAGACGACAAGAGTGCGCCGGTGGATGCCGTGGTGGTTGGGATTGTGGATCAAGTCGATATCGCAAAGCAGCAGGTGTTTCGCGCGAGCTGACATCAGACCTCAATGATACATCAGGAGTGACCTGTTAGGAAGAGTTCAGCATTTAACAATTTGAATGATCAGATGGCAACGATTGACGAACGACTGATAAGCCGGGTGGTGAGCGAAGTGCTCCACCGCCTTCAAGTGCAGCCGCAAGAGGTCAAGTCAAGTGGCACGGCTTTTGGTGTCTACGAGACGATGGATTCCGCAGTTGAGGCCGCGCAGCGATCCTTTGAGAAGTTGCGTGATCAAGGGTTTGCCGCGCGCAAGAATGCGCTTGGAGTGATACGCCGGATGTGTGTGGCGAAAGCGGAGGAATGGGGCACACTGGAATTCAATGAAACCAAGATTGGGCGTCTGGATCACAAAATCGAGAAGTTGAAAATCTGTGGTGATTTAGTGCCCGGTGTCGAATTTTTGGATCGCATGGCATTCAGTGGAGATTTCGGATTGACGCTCATTGATTTTGCGCCGTGGGGGGTAATCGGAGCGGTGACGCCATCGACGCACAGTGTGCCGACTCTCACAGGGAATGCGATCAACATGATTGCCGCCGGCAACGCGGTGGTTTTCAACACACATCCGGCCGCCTCGCGTTGCGCGGCTGTGGCAATCCGGGCCTACAACGAGGCCATCTTTCAAGAGACCGGCATTTCGGATTTATTGACCACTGTGATCAAGCCGACGCTTGAGACGTTTGACATCATGTGCAAGCATCCGAAGGTCAAGTTATTGTGTGTGACGGGTGGGCCGTCGGTGGTGGAAGCCGCGATGAAAACCGGCAAGCGCGCCATCTGTGCCGGGCCGGGGAATCCGCCGGTCGTGGTCGATGAAACGGCCGATCTTGAGCGCGCGGCGAAGTCGATCATCCAGGGAGCAAGTTATGACAACAATTTGTTATGCATTGGTGAGAAGGCGGTTTTTGTCGTTGCGTCCGTAGCGGACGCTCTATTGTTAGAATTTAAAAAGGCAGGGGCGGTGCAACTGGATTCCCGGCAGATTGAGGCGCTTGCGGGCAAGGCCTTTGTGTTTCCGGCGGGGCAAGGAGCGGGTTGCCCGCACCCGGTAGTCAACCGCGATCTGGTCGGGCGTGACGCCCGAGTGCTGGCTCAAGCGATTGGCTTAGATGTGCCGGTCGGGACACAACTTCTCATTGGGGAAACCAAGGCGGAGCATGTGTTTGTGGATGAGGAGCAGATGATGCCGTTTCTGCCGATTGTCCGGGTGCCGAACGTGGCGGTCGCGATTTCCGAGGCGATCAAGGCGGAGCACGGTTACAAGCACACCGGAATCATGCACAGCCAGAACATTCGCAACCTCACCAAAATGGCGCAGGCGATCGACACCACTTTGTTTATCAAGAACGGTCCGTCCATGACCGGGTTGGGGCTTGGCGGCGAGGGGTTTTTGAGTTTCAGCATTGCCACGCCGACGGGCGAAGGGGTCACCACCCCGATGACATTCACCCGATCGCGTCGCTGCGTGATGGTGGAAAATTTGAATCTATTTTAAATGAGAACCGCAACCATCACTGGACACGTCATCTCGACGATCAAGCATCCGAGCCTCACCGGTTGGAGGATGTTGATTGCGATGCCGGACAGCCCGGATCTCGCGCCGCAAGTGGTGATCGATTCTCTTGGGGCGGGCATTGGCGAGCGGGTGATCCTTTCGAGCGACGGCAGTGAGGCCCGCGAGATGGTGGGAGACGCGTTCAGTCCGGCGCGTTGGCACGTGCTTGGAATTCTGGATCCGGAAAGGGCCCCCGCGTCATGAGAATTGGCACCGTCATTGGGCGAGTCACCCTTTCCGTTCGTTCTCCCAAATATGTAGGAGAACGACTTCTACTGACATTGCCGTGGACTCAGGAAACTTTTTCCGGGAAAGAAACCTATGCGCCGGCCATTGTGGTTTACGACCTGTTAGGCGCGGGTGTCGGCCAGCAAATTGCCATCAGTGAAGGTTCCGAAGCCGCCTGTCCATTTTCCAAAGCCACACCCGTGGACGCCTACTGCGCCGCGCTGGTGGATAAGATATTTTACAAGCCATAAACCATGAAACTATTCGCACAAAAAGAAGCAGAAGCCCTCGTCAAGACCGGGGTCAGGGAATTCCGATATCACCGTGACATCCGGCTCACGCCGGGCGCCAAGGATATTCTATCAGAAGCAGGCATCAAGCTCGTGTTTGATGCGGACCACGCCGCGTCCGAGACGTCGTCCGCGCCACCGGTAGCGGCAGGCGGATCCGACGATGCGCGGCTTTTCAATTCCAAGGAAGTGCACGCGCTCAAGGTGCAAATTTGCGAGATCGGGCGTCGGATATGGATGCGCGAGTATTGTGACGGCAATGGTGGCAACCTTTCGGTGCGGATTGGGCCGGATCGTTTCATCATCACCCCGACCGGCGTGAGCAAGGGGTTCATGACGCCGGAGATGCTCAGCATGGTCGACCTCAAGGGCACGCAGTTGGCTGGCACATGGAAGCGGTCCAGCGAATTCATGACCCATGCCGCGATCTACGACACCACCCCCGATGCAGTCTCGGTCTGCCATGCGCATCCGGTTCACGTCGGCGCATTTGCGGTCAAAGGGATGAAACCCCCGCCACGTTTGATTCCCGAGTTGGAAGTTTTTGTCGGGACGGTGGCCGTGGCGGAATATCAAACTCCGGGATCGCCGGAAGTCGCCGCCACGATCCGCCCGCTCGCCCCGAAGCACCAAGCGATCATCATGGGCAACCACGGGTTGATCTGTTGGGGGAAATCGGTGGAGGACGCGTATTTCAAGATGGAAATCACCGATGCCTATTGCCGCACCGTGCTCCTCGCGCAAGCAATCCCGGGCTCCAGCTCGATCCCCGGTGCGGGCCTGAGCGAATTGTTAGCCATCAAAAAGAAGATGGGCTTGCCCGACGACCGCTATGATCTGAAACCCGCGGAATTGTGCGAGGTGGATCCGTGGCAGGAGATGTGCGGGTCACATGGTTGTTCGTCACCCGTCACCCCATGGAACCCCATGACCCGGGACGCAAACGCCCGAATGAGCGACGCCGACACCGAGGCGCTCGTGCAAAAACTCACGGACGAAATCGTCGCCAGCCTGAAAAAATAATCCGCCAACTGTTAGAACACAAAGAAGCAGCCCCGCCCATACTTACCGGGACACGACGCGATGAAAAAGGATCATTGTTACATTGCTTGCGACCTTGGTGCCGACAGCGGGCGAGTGATGCTCGGCAAGCTGGAGTCCTGCTGGCTGACACTTGAGGAGGTCTATCGGTTTTCAAATGGGCCGGCCAAAATCAACGGCTCGCTGCGCTGGGACATCTTGCGGATTTTTGAGGAACTCAAAATCGGCCTGCGGAAATTTGCCGACAAAAACATTCCGGCCGACAGTCTGAGTGTGGATTCCTGGGGGATCGATTATGTCCTGCTGAATGCGCGTCAGCCGATGCTCAGTCTGCCGTATCAATATCGTGACGCGCGCACCGAAGCGCCTTATGCCACCGCATTGGAAACCTACGGATCAGAGCGCATTTTTTCCGAGACGGGCATTCAGTTCATGCCGATCAACACGCTCTATCAGCTGATGGACGACGTGAAGCACAACAGCGATTTGCTCGCCGTGGCGGATCAATTTTTGCTCGTGGGTGATTACCTGAATTTTTTGTTCAGCGGGGTGGCCCGCGCGGAGGAAAGCCTGGCGAGCACAACACAGATCTACAATCCGAAGTCTCGCGCCTGGTCACAGCAGTTGATCCGTGATTTTCAATTTCCGGCGGCTCTTTTTCCGGAGATTGTGAAATCGGGAACGGTTCTGGGTCCGATGACTCCGGCGATTGAGGAGGAGACCGGACTCAGTGGCATTCAGGTGGTGGCAGCTTGTTCGCACGACACCGGCGCGGCGGTGGCAGCCGTGCCCGCCGAGGGGGATGACTGGGCCTATTTGAGTTCCGGCACTTGGTCACTCATCGGTGTGGAATTGCAGGCGCCGCTCATCAACGAGGCGGTGCGCGAACAGAATTTCACCAACGAGGCCGGCTACGCGGGCACCACGCGGTTTTTGAAAAACATCATCGGCCTCTGGATTCTACAGGAATGCAAACGCGACTGGGCGCGCGACGGACATCATTTGGATTACTCAGAAATCGACCGCCTGGCCGACGAGGCGCTTCCCTTCCGTTCGCTGATCAACCCGAACGCGCCACGCTTTCTATCCCCTGGCTCGATGCCCGAAAAAATCGCAAGCTACTGCGAGGAAACCGGCCAAGCCGTTCCCGAATCGCCCGGGCAATTCGCGCGATGCATTTACGAAAGTTTGGCGCTGCGTTACCGCACGACGCTCGATCAGATCGAGGAACTCATTGGCCGCAACATTTCGCGTCTTCACATTGTGGGTGGCGGCAGCAAGGGATCACTGCTCAATCAATTTGCCGCCAATGCCACCGGTCGAACCGTGCTGGCCGGACCTGTGGAAGCCACCGCTTGCGGCAACGTCCTCATCCAGGCACTCGCACTCGGGCACCTGCCAAACCTTGCCGCACTTCGCGACGTCGTCCGCACCTCGTTTTCTATCAGAACCTATCAGCCCGAACAAAGCGACGAGTGGCGCGAGGCGTCCATTCGATTCGCCAGTTTGAAAACCCTGAATCCATTGTTGCAAACCCCTGCATGTCCCTCACCGAACAAGTAAGGCTGGCCGGAGTGGTCGGTGCCGGCGGTGGCGGATTCCCTGCCCACATCAAACTGTCGGCCAAAGCCGAAATCGTCATCGCCAATGGCGCCGAGTGTGAACCACTCCTGCACAAGGACGCCGCCGTCATGGAGCACCAAGCTCAACAGGTCGTGCGCGGCGTGGAATTGACCATGCAAGCCGTCGGCGCCACACAGGGCGTCATCGGCATCAAGGCGAAAAAAAAGCAGGCGATCGAGGCGATTGGCGCAGCGTGTTCGGGAACGCAAGTGCGGATACACTTGTTAGGGGATTATTATCCGGCGGGTGATGAATACGATCTGGTGCATACGGTGACGGGACGGTTGATTCCTCCGCAGGGGATTCCGATTCAGGTGGGTGCCGTGGTTCAAAATGTCGAGACGCTCGTGAACATCGCCGCCGCCGCCGAGGGCAGGCCGGTCACGCACAAAATCATCACTCTAGCAGGTGCCGTGCGCCATCCGGTAAGTCTCAGGGTTCCCATCGGGATGCTTTACCGGGATGCGATCGCCGCCGCCGGCGGCATGCTTGCCGAGGATTCAGTGCTCTGCATTGGGGGCTTGATGATGGGCCGGATCAGCGAAAATCTCGACACGCCGATCACCAAGACTGACACCGGCGCGATTGTGCTTCCCCGGTCCCATCCTGTGGTGCAGCGCAAATTGAAACCCGCCAGCGTGCAGGCCCGCATTGGAAAATCCGCCTGTGACCAGTGCCGGTATTGCACCGAATTTTGTCCGCGCTATTTGCTCGGTTACGCGGTCGAACCGCACCAGGTCATGCGCAGCCTTGCGTTTACGGCAACCGGTGAGGCGCACTGGAATCAATACGCAGCGCTTTGTTGTGCGTGCGGATTGTGTTCGCTTTACGCCTGTCCGGAGTCGCTTTACCCGAAAGAAGCGTGCGATGCATCCAAGCAGGCATTGCGCGCCATGGATTTCAAATGGTCGGGTGCCGCCCCCACGCAACCGCACCCGATGCACGATGGGCGTCGCACCCCGATCCAATCACTGATGCGAAAACTCTCGCTCGAGGAGTATGACCACCACGTTGTGTTAGAAGATCTCCAACTCCAGCCGGACCTCTTGGTATTGCCGCTCAAGCAAGGGGCCGGTGTGCCGAATGTCCCGCGTGTCAAAGCAGGCGACCGGGTGAGGGCCGGTCAGCCGCTCGGTGAAATCCCGACAGGCCAGATGGGCTCCATCATCCACGCGCCTGTTGCGGCGCTCGTTGAATCGGTCAATGAAAACATCACCTTGAAAATCATCCCATGAAATCGATCGGACTCATAGAACTCTCAAGCATCGCCGCCGGATTTCTGGTGGCCGACTCGATGTTGAAGGCGGGCGAGGTCACCCTGATCCTTTCGCGCAGTATCTGTTCTGGAAAGTATATGGTGTTAGTCGGCGGGGAGACGGCCTCGGTGCAAAGCGCAGTGGAGTCCGGAGTAGAGGCTGCGAAAGGTTGTCTCATCGACCAATTTGTGATCGCCAATGTGCATCCGGATGTTTTCGCGTCGATTGGGCGCTCGCAACCGCCGCCAGTCACCGGGGCCCTTGGCATCATCGAGGCGTTCAATGTGGCCACACTCATTGAGGCGGCCGACGCCGCTGTCAAAGCCGCAGAAGTGACTCTGATAGAGACCCGCCTAGCCATGGCCATGGGCGGAAAGGCATTTTGCACGCTCACCGGCGAAGTCTCAGCGGTGCAAGCCGCGGTGGCCGCGGGGCGTCTCCTG
>CAIYYV010000019.1 GCA_903930425.1 Akkermansiaceae bacterium
ATCGATGATGACGACCTGCGGGTGGAGGTCTTCCTTGTGTTCGGTGACGACCATGCCTTTTTTACCGGTTTCCTTATCGGTTTCGTTGGTCACGGTGATGCCCGAGATCATGTCACGCAGTTCGACCTTGCCGCCGCGTTCTGTGAGGATGGGCACATTATAGGGATCCCACGTGACCACGGTGTCGCCCTTCTTGACGCTCTCGCCGTCTTTGACCGAGATGATCGAGCCGATGACGATGTTATGGCTTTCCAGTTCGAGGCCGGTCTTATCGCGGATCGAGACCGATCCAATTTTATTGAGGACGACCCAGGTGCCATCGGAGGCCTGCACGGTGCGCAGGTCTTTATAGACGAGGTGCCCCGAATTTTTTGCCTTGATGATCGGTTGTTTGAACGTTGCGGCGGCGACCCCGCCGACGTGGAATGTCCGCATGGTGAGCTGGGTGCCGGGTTCGCCGATCGACTGGGCGGCGATGATGCCGACGGCTTCGCCGATTTTGACGGGCAGGCCGGTGGCGAGGTTGAGTCCATAGCAATTTGCGCAGCAGCCGCGTTCAGATTCGCAGGTAAGGACCGAGCGGATTTTGAGGGTGAGCACGCCGATGCGTTCGATTGCCTTGGCTTGGATTTCGTTGATGACGTCGTCCACGGCGACGATGATTTCGCCCGAGACCGGGTCCTTGATTTGCTCGCACGAAACCCGGCCATAGATGCGGGACTCGAGCGAGGCGGATTCCTCATCGCCGTCCATGATGGCGGCCACCGAAATTCCGTTAGCTGTGCCGCAATCCTGGGCCGTGATGATCACGTCCTGTGCCACATCGACGAGCTTACGGGTCATGTAGCCCGAGTCCGCGGTTTTCAGGGCGGTATCGGACAAGCCTTTGCGGGCGCCGTGGGTGGAGATGAAGTATTCGAGCACCGAGAGGCCCTCGCGGAAATTGGCAATGATCGGGCGTTCGATGATTTCGCCGGACGGTTTGGCCATGAGGCCGCGCATGCCGCCTAACTGTTTGATCTGGGATTTATTGCCGCGCGCCCCGGAATCGACCATCATGAAGAGCGGCGAAGCCTTGGTCTTGCCGTCGTTGTGCTCGATTTTCCGATAGAGCGCGTTAGCGATGGTGTCGGTGGCATGGGTCCAGACGTCCACCACTTTCTGATAGCGTTCGCCGTCGGTGATGACGCCATTGCGGTATTGCTTGGTGACCTTATCCACATCCTCGTAGGCCTTGGCGATGACTGCGGGTTTTTCCTCGGGAATCACCATATCGACGATGCCGATGGAAGTGCCTGAGCGAGTGGCCTCCTTGAAGCCGAGAGTCTTGAGTTCATCGAGCACCGCGACGGTCTTTGCCTTACCGGCGACCTGATAGCAGCGCCAGATGATATCGCCGATTTGTTTCTTACCGACGTTGTGATTGATAAAGCCGACGCCGGAGGGCCAGATTTCGTTGAAGCGGACGCGGCCTGGGGTGGTCTCGAGAATTTTCCCTTGGCGCAATGCTTGTTCGAGTGGGGTGAGTTCCTTGCGGTCCTTGGCAGCGAGATCCTCTCCCTTGTAGCCGAAGACAGTGTCCTTGCCGTGGTCGGGGTTGCGGATACGGATCCACGCGTGGTAATCGATCTTGCGCAAGGCCAGCGCGAACTCGACTTCCGCAAAGTTTTCAAACAGCGGCAGGTGCTCCTGTTTTTCGCGGTCCTTGGCGGTGCGCACGGGTGCCCAAGTCAGGTAGTAGGTGCCCAAGATGATGTCTTGGGATGGCACCATGATCGGCCGGCCGGAGGCGGGTGAGAAGATGTTGTTAGGAGCCAACATGAGTTGGCGGCACTCCATCTGCGCCTCGATGGAAAGCGGGACGTGAACGGCCATCTGGTCGCCGTCGAAGTCCGCGTTGTAGGCGGTGCAGACGAGCGGGTGGATGCGGATGGCCTCGCCCTCGATGAGTTTCGGTTCGAAGGCCTGGATCGAGAGGCGGTGGAGGGTGGGCGCGCGGTTGAGCAGGATCGGGTGACCCTTGGTGACTTCCGCGAGGATATCCCAAACCTCGGTGGTCTTGCGATCGATCATTTTTTTAGCCGAGCGCACGGTGTGGCAATAGCCGAGTTCCTTGAGGCGGCGGATGATGAACGGCTCGAACAAGGTGAGCGCCATCTTCTTGGGCAGGCCGCACTGGCCGAGCTTGAGGTCCGGACCGACGACGATGACCGAGCGGCCCGAGTAATCGACGCGCTTGCCTAACAGATTTTGACGGAAGCGCCCGCCCTTGCCCTTGAGCATGTCGGAAAGCGACTTGAGCGGGCGGTTGCCGGCACCGGTGACGGCGCGACCGTGGCGACCGTTGTCGAAGAGCGCGTCCACGGCCTCCTGGAGCATGCGCTTTTCATTGCGGATGATGACTTCCGGCGTCTTGAGCAATAGCAGATTCTTGAGCCGGTTATTGCGGTTGATGACGCGGCGATAGAGGTCGTTGAGGTCGGAGGTGGCGAAGCGGCCGCCTTCTAACGGAACCAACGGGCGGAGGTCCGGAGGGATGACCGGCAGCACGGTTTGGATCATCCATTCAGGGCGCGTTTTGGACGCCGCGAAGCCCTGCGTGATTTTCAGGCGCTTCGAAAGTTTTTTCTTATTTTGCTTCGAGCGGGTTGTGGCGAGTTCCTCTTCGAGTTGCACCGTGAGTTCCGCGAGATCGACTTGTTTGAGCAGGTCCTGCAGGGCCTCGGCACCCATCAGGGCGCGGAATGATCCGTCGCCATAGGTATCCTCCGCCTCGCGGAGTTCTTTTTCGGTGAGGAGTTGCCCGCGTTCCAGGGCGGTATTGCCCGGATCGGTCACGACGAAATCCTCGTAATAAATCACCCGTTCCAGGTGGCGAGCGCTGATATCTAACACCAAGCCGATGCGCGAGGGCATGCACTTGTAGAACCAGATATGGGAAACCGGCACGGCCAATTCGATGTGGCCCATCCGCTCGCGGCGGACCCGGCTGAGGGTGACTTCCACGCCGCAGCGGTCGCAGACCACGCCCTTGTGCTTGATGCGTTTGTATTTGCCGCAGGCGCATTCCCAGTCACGGGTCGGCCCGAAGATCCGCTCGCAGAACAGGCCTCCTTTTTCCGGTTTGAATGTCCGGTAGTTGATGGTTTCCGGGTTTTTCACCTCGCCCTTGGACCAAGAGCGGATGATTTCCGGTGACGCTACGGTGATAGAGACTTGGTCAAATGCCTCGGGGCGTTCATCCACGCCGAAAAGTTCGCGAAGGTTGTGGTCGACACTCATGTTGTTAGAACGGGTTGGGGTCAGGATTGGGGTTCGCGGGCTTGAATGTTAGATAGTGAGATCGTCAAGGGAATAGTCATCCAGGCCGCCGGTCATGCCGGAGCCGTGGGTGGACCCCTTTCGACCGGGCCGGACGTCGAGGCCGAGGGACTGCATTTCCTTGATGAGCACGTTGAACGATTCCGGTGTGCCCGCCTCCAGGTTGTTATCGCCCTTGACGACCGCCTCGTAGATGCGCGTGCGGCCTTGGACGTCGTCCGACTTGACGGTGAGCATTTCCTGGAGCGTGTAGGCGGCGCCGTAGGCTTCGAGCGCCCAGACTTCCATTTCGCCGAAGCGCTGGCCGCCGTATTGGGCTTTGCCGCCGAGCGGTTGCTGGGTGACGAGCGAGTACGGGCC
>CAIYYV010000020.1 GCA_903930425.1 Akkermansiaceae bacterium
CCCAGCAGCGCCTGTGCCGACTGCCCTACAAACCCGGCGACATAACCTAGCACGATCAGCGCCAGCGTGGTGCCAAGCATGAATGAAAGTGCTGACACCAGGGCGGTCCGGCGGCTTACATTCTCCCGCGTGCCCGAGTAGGCCACTAACATGCCCATCGCCGGCAGGGTGCAACAGGCGCTGCCCACGGCACTGGCCAAACCTAGCAGAAATGCCAGCGGCAGAGCGAGCGTCCCCGAACTGCCCGCCTGAAGGGCGGTCTTGATGGAATCAATCATCGTGTGAGGTTTCAGTTCAATTGCATCCTGGGGCATTTGGAGCGCAACCGCCGGTACCGCAGCCCGCCGCGCTCGATGCGGCCACATAACCTTGCACCAGTTTCGTTTCAGTAATCTCACCCGAAACTGCGTTCATACCCTTGCCTTTGACCATGATTGAGAGGTGCCTGCCGCGACATCTGGCTTGGTCATGGCGCGCATTACGAGCAACCCGGCGACGAACAGCACGATGGCGCAAATGCCCCAGCGTGCCTTGCCGGAGATGCCGGAGCAGTGGCAACCGCAGCTGGCTCCACATGGCTCGGCTTGTTGTTTGAGTGATTGCATGGGTTCGGTTGCCTTCGGTTCTTCATTTGCTGTGTTCATAATTCGTTGTTCTTGCTTGGTTTAGTTTTGGTTTCGGTAAAACTGCATTCAGCTTCATAGGCTCGCTTTTTATAGGTTTGCTTTTCCATGACAACCTGCGGGACGGAGCATTGAGCCGCAGATGCCGCCGCCTCGTCAGCACGCCCCGCTGCGTAGGCCTCGAAAACTATTTTCATTTCGTCGCGCACCCGGCGGAACACGGCGAGTTGTGCGGTTTCGCTACCTGACGCGTGGGCCGGATCGTCAAATCCCCAATGATGACGGTTGAGTTGGCCGGGAAACATTGGGCAGGCTTGGTCGGCATTGCCGCAGACGGTAATGACGGTTTCCACATCCTGTTGGAGAAACTCTTCCATGGATTTGCTGTGGTGACCGGAAATGTCGATGCCGATCTCCGCCATGACTTGGATGGCGAGTGGATGGACGAAGCCAGTGGGTTTCGAGCCCGCGCTGCGCACGTCGAGCCGGTTCCCTGCGGCGAGGCGCAGGATACCTTCTGCGAGGTGGCTGCGGCAGGAATTGCCGGTGCAGAGGATCAGGACGGTGGGCAATAGGGAAGGACTCATTGGCGGCGCTTGTATGTTAGATTGATTTCGGGCCGCACTGGCTGCAGCGGATTTTTTTCAGGCGGGCGAGGTCCGCGCGGAACATTTTGCTCTCAAAGATGCAATCCTGGAGGCAGGCGAGGTTGGCGGCCAATGCCGGGCAGGGTTTGGCGGGCAATGCATACATGCGCCATGAACCGCGGACTTCCACCTCCACCATTGCATGGCGGCGAAGGTAGGCCAGTTGCTGGGAGGTCCTCACCGGGCCGATGCCCAGCACTTGCTCAATGTGGCAGACGCATTGCGGTTCCACACGCAGCAGGTTGAGAATTCTCAGCCGATTGAGGTCGCACAGGCATTTATAGATTGAGACGACTTGATCGGGATGGGTTTGTTTGACCGGCATGACGGGGGGCATTTAAGGCTCAGATTAAATAAGCGCAAGCTGAAATTAGATTTATCATTCCCTCACGTGTTCACGGGGGGGCGTAATCATTCATGAAGAATGATTTTCCGGGCATGGACATTTCTCGCGGCATGTATTAACGCTGGCGTGTGAACGCATGGGATCCGGCGCTGAAAGTGGGGAATGATTGTCTCCGGGTGGGGATTTGTGAGTTTGTGATTTGCGCCGGGGCGCGCAATGCCGCGCTGATCGAGGTGCTTGTGCGTGCGGAAACTGCGGGGCACATTCGGCTTTGGCGGCATTTTGAGGAGCGCAGTGCCGGGTTTTTTGCGTTGGGGCGCACGCAAGAGACGCAGCAACCGTGCGCGGTGGTGACCACGAGTGGGACCGCCGCAGCCGAGTTGTTGCCTGCTGTGATTGAGGCGCACTATCAGGGCAGGCCGCTCGTGGCCATCACTGCGGACCGGCCAGCGGCGTTTCGTGGTTCGGGTGCGCCGCAGGCGATTGAGCAGCCGGGCTTATTCGGGGGTTATGCTTGGCAGGGCGATATCGCCGGGTGGGACGGCAATGGGCCGCTGCATCTGAATGTGGAAATGGAAGAATTTTTTGAGGCGGGTGGTGAGGATTTTTTGGGGAGATCGGTGGGTGCATGGCTTCCGGCGCGGGGTCGGTTAGATGTGGCGCGTCTTGCCTGCTGGTTGCGTGAGGATCACTACCGTGGAATGGTCGTTCTGATAGGCGGGTTGGAGCCCGACGAGCAGGAGGAAGTCTTTCATTTCTGCAAGGATTTGGGGGCTCCCGTGGTCGCCGAGGCCGCGAGTGGTTTGCGTGAAGCGCTGCGGGCCTTGGCGATTCACGATGCCGACCGCGTTCTCAAGGCGCGGCCGCCCGGAAAAACCCTCCGTCTTGGTGAGGTGCCGAGTGGGAGGTTTTGGAGGGATCTTGAGGCGATGGCGGGCATTTCCGTATGGTCGGTTTGTCGCAACGGGCTACCCGGGTTGGCGCGTGCCAGCGAGGTAACACGCGGGCCGTTAGACCGGGTGATTCCGGCCTTGGGGGTGATTGAAGCGGCCGGGGACGCGTTGGATCTGTTAGTGGGAGCGTCGGGCCGGGCGGCGCGTGCTGAGGAGTTGCTCGAATGTTATCCTGACAGTGAGCCCGCATTGCTGCGCGTGTTGTCGCATTACGCATCGATTGGCGGCGGGATTTTTTTGGGTAACAGCCTGCCGATCCGCGAATGGAATCTTTTTGCGCAATGGGAGCGACCTGTGCGGTCCGTGCGTGCCAACCGCGGGGCCAATGGCATTGACGGACAGATCAGCACGTGGCTTGGCTGGACGGCGGATGTCAGTGAAACCTGGGCGGTGGTGGGTGATCTCACCGCCCTTTACGATCTCGCGGCGCCCTTTGTGTTGGATCAGGTCAATCAGGACGGCCGCGTGTTGGCGGTGATCCACAACGGAGGGGGGCAAATTTTCGGGAGGGTTTCGCGCTTCAAGAGTCTGAGTGCGCGCACCGCCGAATTTCTAACAAATTTTCACGCTGCAGATTTCGCGGGGTTGACAGTGCTGTGGGGGATGGTGCATTTGAGGGTGCGGCGGGCGGCGGATTTGGATGCCTTTGAACCGGGGGGCAAGCCGGTGTTATTGGAGATATTGCCGGACCCGGTGCAGACCGCTCAATTCTGGGCAGCTTGGGACGGATTCGGGTGTTGAGTGTCTGTTGGGGCACGGTGGGCCGCCGATTTTTTCGGCAAGTGGGCATGGGGTGTCAGTCGGTGGAGTGGTCGGTTCATCATGGAGGTGAGCGGTGTGCGTGGGGGGATGATGGAATGAAGTCTGTCAATTTTCTCGTTTCTTTGTGAGCGGGATCGGATTGAAATGCGCGTGCCGCGCCATGAGGGAGCGGTCAACCGATCAAACACTATGTGGAAAGGCCGCTTCACTCAAGACACCTCGTCACTCGTCCAGCAGTTTGGAGAATCGATTTCGTATGACTGGCGGTTATACGCGCACGACATTGCCGGGTCGGTTGCTCATGCGCGTGCCCAGCACTCGGCCGGTTTATTGACTGGAGAGGAATTCACGGCCATTGAGAGCGGGCTTCGTGGAATTGAGGCGGACATTGTGTCGGGATCCTTTGAGTTCAAGACCTCGTTAGAGGATATCCACATGAACATTGAGGCGGAGCTCACAAAGCGCATCGGTTCGGCCGGCGCAAAACTGCACACCGCCCGTTCGCGCAACGACCAGGTGGCCACCGACACGCGGCTTTATTGTCGCGCGGAGATCGACGGGCTTCTCGATTGCATCACGGGATTGCAGAAAGCCCTGCTGAGCCGAGCGGAAGTCCATGCGGGCACCGTGATTCCGGGTTACACTCATCTCCAGCGTGGTCAACCGGTCACTGTGGGTCATCATTTTCTTGCCTACGTTGAAATGTTAGAGCGCGACAAATCGCGTTTGTCCGATGCGCGCAAGCGGCTGAACATTTCGCCGTTAGGGTCTGGGGCACTGGCTGGATCGACGATCAATCTCGACCGGTCCGCGATTGCGGATGAGCTGGGTTTTGATGGCATCACACACAACTCGATGGACGCGATCGCCGATCGTGATCACATCGCCGAGTTGCTTTTTGGCATCGCGCTTTGTGGTGTGCATCTTTCACGGTTGAGTGAGGATTTGATTTTGTGGTGTACGGCTGAGTTTGCGTTTGCGGCGTTGTCAGACGCGCACACCACCGGATCATCCTTGATGCCGCAGAAAAAAAACCCGGATGTGTGTGAGCTCACGCGTGGAAAGACGGGCCGGCTCGTTGGCAATTTGCTAAATCTGCTCATTGCGCTCAAAGGCTTGCCGCTGACTTACAATCGGGACCTTCAGGAAGACAAGCCGCCCTTGTTTGACTCGGTGGACACGCTGCGACTGATCTTGGCAGTGAACACCGAGCTGGTTGCCGCGATGGAGATTCATGAGGGCAACTGCCGCCGCGCCGCTGCCGATCCCATGCTGCTCGCCACCGATCTCGCGGATGACCTGGTCCAACACGGGGTGCCGTTTCGCCACGCCCACGAACTCGTTGGCAAGGCGGTGGCCGAGGCCATCCGCACCGGCACGCCGCTCGATCAACTCGACCTCGCGCGCATTGACCCCGCCTTTGGGTCGCGTGCCAAGGAGGTCTTTTCATTGGAGCGCGCGCTCGCCTCCCGCACCAACCTGGGCTCGCCTTCGATGGCGAATGTCCGGGCGGAAATCGCCCGCTGGCAGGCGATCCTGGGGTGAGGTCAGGAAGCCGGGGCGCGGGATTTTAGCGGGCGGGGGAAGCGCGCATTTTTTGTGTCATTCCGGGCATTTCGTGGCGGATTCGGGCCTTCTGATGGGCGGGTCTTGCGTGAAATTGCGTGGGCGTTGGTGTTCCGCTCTTGCCAAGCGAGGAAAAGCCCGTAAGTTCCGCGGCGAGCAGGTGGTTCCAACCTCCAGTGCCTAAATCCGGTCGAGTGCTTATCGATTCACGCCTTTCTTGCGGGCGTTGAAATCGACCGGTGGCCACGGAAACCGGAATTCCTTGACTCACGGGTGGCGGCGCAGGCCGGTTTGCTCTGACAAGATGGGGGTCCTTTCCGCAAGCCGTTGCGGGACCTCATCCCGGCACCACAAAGTCGGTTTGTCAGCTGTGGATCGGTCGGCACCCCGTGCTTCCAGCATCGTCGGGCCTTTCAAGTCCATCGCGCCGCGCCACCTGAAACCATGACCCATGTGACCTAACCAATGTCAAACGCAACACAAAATTCCCGTCAATCGGGAGACAGTCAGCGCCGTCGTTCTCGCGGCGGCAGAAACCGCAATCACCAACAACATGACAACCGGCGCAGTGGCGACCGCGAATCTCGCGACAACCGGAACTCCGGTCGTTCTGAAGAATTCCGCCCGCAAAATCCGCGTTCTTCCCGATCTGGGGGTCCTGTCAAGCTGAGTTGGTGGCAGAAATTCCTCAAGGTCTTCGGCCTTTACAAAGGACCCGCCCGAGGCGCTCGAAAACCGGAGGGTTCGAACCTTCAAGCAGACGCCCGTCCGGCCAAATCGAACACCCGCAATGCCCGCACCCAAGACGGGTCGCCTAACGAAAAATCCGATAGTGGTTCGCCATCACGGGGCAATCGCAGTGGTGATCGCTCGCGAGGGGGAGATCGATCCACGGTCGAATCCCCGCGTGTTTATGTGGGGAATTTGTCCTACGATGTTTCCGAACAAGACCTCCAAGAGCTCTTCAAGGGTATTGGCGGAGTTCGCAATGTCGAGGTCGTCTACAATCGCAGCACCCATCGTTCGAAGGGTTACGGCTTTGTGGAAATGCTCCACATGGATGAGGCCATACGTGCCGTGGAGGTGCTTCATGACCAACCGTTCATGGGGCGGAAGCTCACGGTTTCGGGTGCAAAATCCAAAGGCCAGGACGAACGGGAAGATCGTGAAGAACGCAATGATCGCCCCCAACGCCCGATCGTTGTCGCCCCGATCCCTGCCTCTGCAGTGCTTGAGCCGGTCGCCGACTCATCGCCTGCACCGCAGATCCAAACCATCGTCGAAACGGTGAGAGAGATCCCGGTGGAGACCTCGGTGGTCCATGTCGAGGCACCTTGTGAGCCGCAGGATGAGGTCGCGCCGATCGTGGTTGAGGCACCGGTTGAGGCCGGTGAAAAGGAAGCAATCGTCTGATTGCCCATTGAGAAACGAGTGATTTCAAGCCCCCGCCGGTTCATTCTGGCGGGGGCTTTTTTGTTTCGTTCTTTTCTGTTAGCCGATGGTGATGCGGGCGATGTCTGACGAGGAAAGGAGATTGCGTGATGTCTTATCTGGAGTATGAACAGGCATGTCGCATTGCATTCCCGTGGCCTTGACCATTGCCGGCTCCGATTGTTCGGCGGGCGCTGGCATCCAGGCGGACCTCAAAACCTTCCAGCATTTTCAGGTCCACGGGCTCACGGCCATCACCTGTGTGGTTGCCGAAACCGCCCACGTCGTGCAAACCATCCACCCGATCCCGGTGGCCATTGTGTGTGATCAAATCCGTTTACTCATCGATGCGTTTCCGATTGCCGCCGTAAAAACCGGCATGCTTTTTTCCGCCGCCCATGTCAAGGCGGTGGCGGGCATCCTGCATGCGCATCGATCACTCCAGCTCGTTGTCGACCCGGTCATGATGGCTTCCACCGGCGACGAGTTGTTAGAATCCGACGCCTTGGCGGCCTATTGTGACGATTTACTGCCTTTGGCGCGGGTGATCACGCCGAATCTTCCGGAAGCGGAGGTTTTGCTTGGCGAGCGCATCGCGGACGTGCCGGCGCTCGTCTCTGCGGCGCATCGTTTGTCCGAACAATTTGGGACGGCGGTGCTGGTCAAAGGCGGGCACTTGTCGGGTCCTGAGTGTTTGGACGTGTTGGTCGAGCGAGGGAACTTGTATCGGTTCACGGCGGAGCGCATTGCGGTTGTCGGATCGCACGGGACCGGTTGCACTCTATCGGCGGCGATGACTGCCGCTCTTGCCCACGGGGCATCCCTGCCTCAGGCGGTTGAACAAGCCAAACACTTTCTCGGTCAGGCCTTGAGGCAATCCTTTGTTTTTCCGTCTCCGGGCGGGGGCACAGTGCCAGCCCTGAATCAAGGCACACACCTCGAAATCCCCCTCTCCAAAAACGATGCGTGACACGCATCCCGAAATTCATACCCTCTCTTGAGAGTTTTTCTTCGCACCGACTTCACATGGCCAATCCCCTTCACACCCTTGGTTACCGGCTGCTCTCGGCCTCCCTCAAGGAAAACACTCCCGAAACCGGAAATCTCAGCAGGCTCTCGCGCCGCGCGTTCCTGCTTCTTGGCACATCGCTTACCAGTTGCTCGGCGCTCACTTTCACGAAATCCCAGGCTGCGGATTTGTTTAAAACCGGCTCCAATTCCAAATATCGCACGCCCTCTCTTGGCGGGCCCGTTCCGCGCAATCCGGACATGTCCCTGAGTTCCAATTTTTCGCGTAATGCGGGCATCAGTTTTTCGCGCGTGATGGTTTCAGGGAACTACGTTGCCATGACGTTTGATGACGGCCCGCACCCGCAAAACACCCCGCGCCTGCTCGACATCCTGCGAGTCCGGAATATCAAAGCCACCTTTTTTGTCATTGGGCAAAGCGTGGATCTTTATCCGCAAATCATCCGTCGCACGGTCGCGGAAGGTCATGAAATCGGCAATCACACGTATACCCACCGCTTGCTCAGCAAATTGAGCGATTCGGAAATCGCCCTCGACTTGTTGCGTTGTCGGGATGCCGTGGTGCGCGCGGCAGGTGTGCACCCCCGAACCATGCGCCCGCCTTATGGCGGCTTGCCCCAGCGGCAGCGCGAAATGGTTTACAACACCTGTGGCTATCCCACGATTCTCTGGTCGGTGGACCCGCTCGATTGGAAACGGCCGGGGCCCAGTGTCGTGAGTTCCCGCATTCTTCACGCCACCACTTCGGGTTCCATCATCCTTTCTCACGACCTTCATGCTCCCACTGTGGACGCCATGCCCGCCACTCTCGATGGCCTCCTGCGCCGCGGGTTTCAATTTGTCACGGTGTCGCAACTCCTCGCCATGAAATCCGAAGCGCTCACCGCTCAGGCGGATGTGCCTGGCGACAACTCGATCAATTCCCTCTGAACCCGTGAGTGACCCGATGTTCGGCGAACGCTATTTCGCGACGCGTGAACCCCTTTTCGACGTGATGCGCGGCATCACGGATCTCGCCGTGGAAACCGGCATCCATCCCGACGAATGCCTGGAATTTCCCCAAGCGAAATCCCTTAGCGACTCACCGTTCCTCGTCGTCGTGCAAGGCGAGGCGAATTCCGGGAAATCCACACTGCTCAACGCGCTGTTCGAAAATTCCATCTATCAGGAAAGGCCCGTCCCAAAAACCGACCGAGTGCTCTGGTATCTTCATGGCGATACGGCGCGCGACGAACCGGTCGATCCGTTGTTAGAAAAACGCCACCTTCCGCTCGGGTTTCTGCGCAATTTCAACCTTGTCGATACTCCTGGCATCAACTCTCTCTCACCAGCCCATGCGGAAATCATCAACCGCTTCCTCGCCCAAGCGGATCTGATCCTGTTTGTGTTTCCCGTCTCGAATCCATGGAACGCCCCGACTTGGGATGCCATTTCCCGTCTGCCTGTGGATGCCTTGAAACGCACCGCCCTCATTCTCCAACAAGCGGATCAACGGGAACCGAATGACATTGTAGTCATCCGCGGCCACATGGCGGACCTCTCGATGAAACGCCTAGGGCAGTCGCCGCCGATCTACGCGGTGGCCGGACAACTGGCCAGTGAGGCCAAACAGACGACGCCCTGTGCCTGGCAGGCGCTGACCGCAAGCGGATTTCCCGCGCTGGAGGAGTTCGTTTCTAACAACATCTGCCTTGCGCCTGCGCGACGCCAAGCGCTTGAGCGATGGCGCGACCAGGCGGTCACCGCCTTGGGCATCGTGGAAGACCACATCGAAGAGCAATCGCGCGAGATCCAATCCCGAGCCCAGTTCATGGAACAAATCGAACGCGAGATTGGCCGCCTCCGCGAACCGTTTGTCACACGCCTGTCAGAGCCACTGGAGGAGATCGCCGCCGTCTTTGAACGCGAGGGTATTTTGGCCACCCGTCGTCTTCGGCGGCGGCTTTGGACCCTTCCGTCGCTTTTCCGCTTGTTCACCGGCGATCGCACCGGCACGCAAATTGAAACCCTCTTCAGTGAACGCCTGCTCACTGCCGTCGAATCCGTCGCCGAGCAAGACGTCCTCGAAGTCGCCGATGTCTGCCTCGCCCATTGGAACACCCTCGGGGATCGAGTCCATGCCGCCATCGGCCTGAACCTTGAACCTGAAACCCCCATCATTGAAATGCTCGCCGCCGCAAAACAGCGCTTTGTGCAACGGCTCGGCGAGGCTGCCAAAAACGGCATCAGCAACCTGAAAGTTCGCAACCCCCTCGAAAAGGAACTGCGCCGTCGCAACCTCGCCCTCAAATCCTTTGTCTTCATGACCCTGATGCTCACCATCGTCGGTGCCACCTGCGGCGCACTCGTCATCCCGTGGCTGCCCGTGATTTTCTGTGCCCTCGCCACACTCTTTCTCACAGGCGCGTTCATGACTTCCTGGGTTACCCGCGCCGCCATCACCGGCGATTTCCAGAACCGTTTGTTAGACTCCAGCGAGGCCTTTACCGGGGCCCTTCAATCCGACTACGACGAGGTGGTGCACCGCGTTTTTCGCGATTACTCGGTGTCGCTGGATCCGGTCCGTCACCATCTTGCTCAGGAAACACTCGCCATCGTGCCGCGCAAACAGCGCTGGCAGGAGCTGTTTCTCACTCTCAAAGCGATCGAGCAGGAATGGTGAACCCGGAAGGAGAAAGAGCATTGGAACCACATCTCGCTGCGCTCGGTTGTGGTTCTATTTTCCTATGTAGGGCGATTCGCTTGTCGGGCCCGGGGGAGCGAAGACGTCTTTAAAGGAGCCCGAAAGGCGTGGTGATTCGTCAGGCGCAGCCGCGTCGTCAAGAGTCAAACCCCACACGCCCTTGGCAGGAGCATATCGCCAGTGGTTGCCTGAGCGCGCATTGACGACGTGCATGAGTGGCGGGTTATCAGTGACGACTCCGAGCAGCGGACTGACCCAGCTCATGAGCGGAAAACTGTGCCGGACGGGCCTGTTAGGCGCGCGCAGATTGAAACCGGAACCGGGCGACGGTTTGGGCATGGTCACGCCCATGGACTCGATGAGGGTGGGCGCGATGTCGATGAGGTTGACAAAATCGTTATGGGTGGCCGCCGTGCCGGGGGTGTCCGTCGGCAGGTGCAGATACAGCGGAACGCGCATGATTTCGGGATTGATCTGCCAGCCGTGGTAGAGGCCGCCGTATTCAAAGAGTTCCTCGCCGTGATCGGCCATTAACAGAACCACCGAACTGTCGAGCAGATGGCGGCTGGCGAGTGCGGAAAGAAATATGCGCAATTGCTGATCGAAGTAAGCGACGTTGTTTTCGTAGAGTGCAAGCATCCAATGCCGGCCACGGGGATCATAGGGTGCCGAGGCGCGAAATAGCAGCGGTTGGTGATTGTTATACAGATGCAGATAGAGAAAGACCGGACCTTTTTCCTTAGCGATACGCGTGTCCAGTTCAGTCAGCGCCGCCGGAAAAACAGTGGCGGGATCGCCAAGGCCGAGCCCTTCGGGTGCCGATAAACCCGTTCCTTCGGGCCAGTGGGCGTCGAGACCCGCATAAGTCGCATAATGCACTAACTGGTAACCTGCCATGGAGGCCGCCCGTGCCAGCACATTATCGTGTTCGATGTGATTGCGCGCTTCATACCAGGTGGGGTTGAATGCCCCTGCTAGATATGCCGGCACCGATCCGCTGGTCGCGTTATAGCTCGTCCATGCATTGCTATACTCTTGAGTGGACTGCTTGAGCATGGCGAGTCCCGGGTAGCGTGTTCCGTCATTCGGCGGATCCCCATAACTCGAGCGCCGCAAACCGTCGGCAACGATCATGATGACATGGGGACGCGGTGCCCCTTCAATGAGCTTCAGATCCGCCTTCGGCACCGGAGTGGCCGTCGACCGGATCCGCCGACTGCTTTCGGCAAGCACCCCGCGGAGCGACTTCGATAGAGGATCTGCGGCTGGCATGAAATGGGTATAGGCACCCAGGGCTCCGCCGATGATGCGGTCATGCCCGAGATAGGCCGACCACGCGCTGGCGCGAACCGGGCCACCTGTGAGAACGAGCCCTGCGCCTATGGGCAGCAACATCACGCCGATAATCACCACACGAGCGACACGTGCACTCAGGAGCGTCAACAAAAAGGCGGTGGCAAGGAATGCGATGCTGGAATAGAGCACCGTAGTGCTGGCACCCCAACTGTAGAGAAGATTCCATCGTCCGATTTGCTGCTGGATCCCGATGAGCAGGCAAAGTGCCACTGCGGTTGTCAGCAGCCTGGCAGCCGTGCTGCCCTGGGTCCACAACAGACGCAGGCTCAACATCCGGGCAAGCGATTGCGGCAAGGCCAGAGGCAAACGAGAGACGGCGCGACAAAAAGCCAGAACGAGAGGCGTGGCATGGACGAGAACAAAGAGCGTATTCGTGAGACGAATCGGTGTGGGATCAACCGGTTCAAGACCCTTCAAAAAGACCGCACACGCCGTCACCAGCAGGCCAAACCCCATCGCTAACAAAATCAGAAGTGCTCCGCATTGAAAGCGCCTGAAAATCAGAATGGCGACCCAACAAGCCGCCCCGAGCAGATAAGTGCCGATGCCGGCCATGGCTGCCGTTTTGCTGAAAACCCCGATCATGTCGGAGGCGGAAAAGGCAAGCCCGGGGTGATTGAACAAAACATAGGCGGAACTTCCAAGCACCACGAATAAAAGTGCGGCAAGCAGCATCGCCACTGTGACACTCCAGTCCCGCAGGCTGCCGGGGCGCAACTCCGCATGCCGCAACGTGTCTAACCACTGGGGCACCAAAGCCCAGGACGGCAGCGCAAGAACGCAGAGAGCGCAACGCGTGAGCAGCGGCGAACCGCTTGCCACGCCAGCCAAGGCCGCCAATGATGCCACCCCCACAAGCACTGCCCAGGCGCGCATCCGGACCCGGGCCATGGCGATGGCGATGCCCGCCGCAGCCAGCAGCCCGGCCAACAGCACGACCATGGACCAATGAGTGAACAGCAATCCGACATTCGCATCCAGAAACGAGCGCCCCTCAAGAAAGGTCGAAAAGTAAATGAGCGTGTAAAAAACAAAGGCCAGCATGGCGCAACACTCCACAACCGAATCCGCACTCAGGCGGCATTTCCATGATTGACCTTTCATCTGTTTCTCCAAGGGTTTGATGTTAGAAATTGCCTGATTTTCACCGGGAAAACCATCAAAAGAAAAGCTAACAATCCGGCCTGCCTTGCCAAGAATTCTTTTTGGGGAATCTTCGGGCTGGGATGCGACAAGAGATGCAGGGCCTGGCCCTTTGGCATCTGCACGGCGGTGTCTGAACGCCAGCACCCTAGGAAGACGAATGATTGTCAGGTTTTCGCTGGTTGGGGATTAATGAAAGCGCGCGATCCAGTGAACAAAACTCCCATGTTGAAGACCCTCCCTGCTACGGTAGTCTCCCGGTTGCCGCTGGCGGAGCTGGAACCACTCCAGTCCGCTCCGCGTGCCTATGCCTGCGCGCTCCTCGGCCGGCCGGAATGGGTCGAAGACATCGTCCAAAACGCCAAACTCTATAAACTCTCGCAACGCCTCAATCAGGCGCTCGACGCCATGATGCAGGGCGCACTGGACGCATTACAGGAACGCGCGTCCGAATTCATATCTCGGCGAATTCCCGAAATACACACCTCGCATTTTCTGCTGGATACATGCGGTTTATGATAGAAAATGCGTTGTTAGAGCGCATAATAATCTAACATGGATGCGCCTATCCATATAAAAGCGTAAAATCACAAAAAAATCATTCCGTATTACAAGACGTGTGGATTGTGAGCTGATTAGATGTGGTTGTTATGAATGATTTGCATCCACTTTTCGAAGCCATTATCGCGGGAAATCGCAAGGATATGCCCGCCCACGTTCCAGTCTGCATTGATACGGTCGGCCACGCGCCGGGCGCGGGAATCGCGGCGGATTCAGTCATGGAGTTATTGCATTGCAATGCGTGAAATTCAGAGGAACCATTGCGATGAACCGCCAATACTATCTAGATCTTGCCGCGTCCGGGCTGAGCATGCCAATCGGGACGCACCTGGTGCTCCACGAACATGCCGAACACGCGGAAATCATCCTTGACGGCCAGCGCCTCGGGCGTGTTGTTGAGGAATCGGCCCTGCGTTTTCATGTTCCCATGGCATTGCCGTTGATGGATCTCAAATTGGAGAAAGAGTCCTTGTTGTTAGCCAGGGGAGTGCCTGAAAACGCGGTTGAAACCTACCATTTCTCGAAGTTTCCCGAGGAGGACTGTGAGTTTCGTTTGACCGAAAAAATGGCGGCGGTGTGTGATGCCATTCATTACATTGCGGAAGAAACGGATTTGTTGCCGGTAGGCATGGGCATCGGCCCGTTTTCGCTGATGACCAAGCTCATCGATGACCCGATCTCGCCGGTATTTTTTGCTGGGGACGGGGCGAGCGGCGAGGACGACCCGGAGGTGGCCTTGCTCGAGCGCTTGCTGGAATTGTCCTTCAAGACCATTTGCCCGTATCTCGATGCGCAGATCCAGGCAGGTGCCAAGGCAATCATCCTTTGCGAGCCTGCAGCGAACAAAGTCTATTTTTCTCCCAATCAATTGGCGGTCAGTTATGATGTTTTCGACCGATATGTGATGCGTATGAACCTGGCGTTGCGAGAGCGGATGCGGTCGCGCGGGGTGGACCTGATCTTTCACAATTGCGGCGATCTGTTAGATGGCATGGTGCAACGATTTGCACTGCTTGATCCGGCGATCATGAGTCTCGGAAGTTCGCGTCTGTTATGGGAGGATGCCGCGTTGCTTCCGAAGTCGACGGTGCTTTACGGCAGTCTGCCTACCAAGCAATTTTACTCGGATGAATTGATCAGTGTGGCGAAGGTGCGGCAACTATCAGAAGATTTGATCCGCCGGATGCATGACGTCGGGCATCCGTTCATCCTGGGAAGCGAATGTGACATTCTCAGTGTTCCCGGATCGGAGCGGACCATCAAGGAGAAGGTGGATGCCTTCCTCAGATGCGGCGAATCGAAGTGGGCACGCAGGCGGTTTCAGGGACAAACAGATTTCAGTTATGACGTTGGGACGCACAGGGAGCATGGTTGTCTGCATTGTTAGGCAAACGGATTCTCGATTCTCAGCGAACCCATCGTGCGACCGTGCTGAAGGTCTTCTGACCAAAGAACGGCCGCTCCGCTGGCAAGTGCTGCCGCAACGATGAGACAGTCATCATACCGGTATTGGGTCTGCGCGTGAAGCGTGGCCGCCATGCGATAGAGGTTGACGGACGGCAGCACTGAGCAGTGTGGCCAAAGCACGAGATCAAGGTAGTCGGCCATATCCGCAGGCTTCATGGGCACCGCGAGGCACCGCGAAGCGACCCAGTGCGAGATTGGCGAATTCCTGCACCACCTGTCAGCTCACCGCCCACTCACGCCCGTCCATGATTTCGCGAGCCCGTTGCCGTTTGGCCGGTGCGGTGGTGTCAAAGGCGTAGGCCACCACGTTGGTATCGAGAAAAACTTTAGCGATCATTCATTTCCTCCCTGCTGAACGGTCCGCCGGACTTCACATCATCGAGTCGGTTAACCGGGAATGCCGGCGGCGGTGCCAGCAACATCCGCCAATACCTCATCGAGAACGACCTGCTGGAAGCCATCATCCAGCTTCCGAACAACATCTTCTACAACACCGGCAAACAGTCGGTCGACGGCCTCAAATCCCAGGTCTTCGACAACAAGGAATTCGGCTACTGGAAGGTCACCGTCGAACGCCCGCTGCGAAAGTCCGCCCAATTCTCCGCCGAGTGCATCGCCCCGCTGCGCTTCGACAAGTCCCTCGCCACTGAAATGGAGGGGATCTTTTCCCAATGGAGCAACGCGGTCTATCAGAAGGACTTCCTCGCGGGAAAAAGCGAAAAAATGCAACGCTGGCTCGACCACGAACAAATCGAACTCACCGGCGCGAATCTGAAAAAACTCCTCGATCCCAAACTCTGGCTCGCCCGTCGAGAGTTGTTGGAAATCGCCGAAAAACTTCACCAACAACTTGGCGCGAAAACATGGATCGACGACAGCAAAACCGTCATCGGCTACGAAATCTCCTTCAACAAATACTTCTACGTCCACCAGCCGCTCCGGGACCTCGCCGATGTCGTGAAGGAAATCCGCGACCTCGAAGCCGAAACCGAAGGGCTGCTAGAGCAAATCCTGAATTTTAGCAGCGCGGCTCACTAATTAAAATTATGACCATTTTCTTAATTAGCGGCTTGCCTTATTCAATTTTTTGGGGCTAAATTTCACAGGAATGAACTCCTACCAATCAGGAACTTGGATCAAGCGCGATGGCTATCGCAGCTTCGAGCCGTCCCTGATCAACCGCCCGTGGCGGATCGACGAACCCCGCGTCTTGGAAGCCCTGAGCCGGGCGGACCACCAGCTCGGACGCCTTGACATGTTCTCGGAATACGTGCCGAACCTCGACCTCTTCGTCCAGATGCACGTCACCAAGGAGGCCACCCAGTCGAGTAAGATTGAGGACACCCACACCGAAATCGAGGAAGCCATCCTGCCCGAGGAGGAGATTGCCGTGGAGCGGCGGGACGATTGGCGTGAGGTGAACAACTACATCCGCGCCATGAGCCAGTCGGTGGAGGTCCTCAAGAGCCTTCCCTTCTCCACCCGCCTGCTCTGCGATGCCCACGCGGTGCTCATGGAGGGGGTCCCGGGCGACCGCAAGACTCCGGGAGAGTTCCGCCGCAGCCAGAACTGGATCGGCGGATCCAATCCCGGCAACGCCCGCTTCGTCCCACCCATCCACGAAAACGTGCCGGAACTCATGGGCGATCTCGAACTCTTCGCCCACAATGACGACTTGCACCTGCCGCCCCTGCTCAAGGCGGGCATCATGCATTACCAGTTCGAAACCATCCACCCCTATCTCGATGGCAATGGCCGCATCGGCCGCCTGATGATCCCGCTCTTCCTCCTTTCCCAAGGCATTCTCAAACAGCCGGTGCTCTACCTCTCCGACTACCTCGAACGCCATCGCGAGGAATACTACGAGCGCCTCAGCCGCACCCGCAGCGAAAACGATCTCCATGGCTGGCTCCACTTCTTCCTCGATGGCATCACCGAGACCGCCAAACACGGCGTGGAGACCTTTGATCGCATCCTCAAATTCCAGGCCCACTGGGAAAAGGAAATCCACGCCTGGAAACCGCAAGGCACCGCCGGCCTCGTCCTCTTCCGCCACCTCTTCACCCACACCTGGGTCAATGCCCAACAGGTCGCCGAAGCGGCGTCCGTCTCGCTTCCTACCGCCTACAAACTCATCGACCGCTTCCTTGAACAAAAACTTCTCCGCGAAATCACCGGTGCCAAGCGCGACCGCATCTTCCTCTTCGAGCCCTATCTCCAACTTTTCCGCTGATTCTCGTGCACGGCTTCAACCCATACTTCTACGTCCACCAACCGCTCCGCGACCTCGTCGATGTCGTGAAGGAAATCCGCGACCTCGAAGCCGAAACCGAAGGGCTGTTAGAGAAAATCCTCAGCTTCTCCACCTAAACCGAATATTTTGAACCGCAGATGTCACAGATGAACGCAGATTTAAAGAAAGGGTTGATGGCCTTGGTTTCCAAAATTCATCTGCGCCAATCTGCGACATCTGCGGTTAACCAAATTCTTCATTATTAAACCACAAATCACACAGATGAACGCAGATTTGAAGAATGACCCTGAAACCTACGCTATCATTGGGGCAGCGATGGAAGTCCATCGGGAAATGGGCTCGGGTTTTCTTGAAGGGGTGTACCAAGATGCGTTGGAGTTGGAATTGGTAGTATGTGGTATTCCGTTCAGCAGGGAACATCCGGTTCCAGTCTTTTACAAGGGCGCCCAGTTGAGAACACCCTATCGTGCTGACTTCGTATGCAACGAATCCATCATCGTTGAACTGAAAGCCATCAAGACACTGACCGATGTGGAGACCGCGCAAGTCCTTCATTACCTCAAAGCCACTGGTTTCAACCGGGCCCTCTTGTTCAACTTCGGCAACCCACGGCTCGAATACAAGCGCTTCATCAACTCTCAAAACCATCCGCGCACATCTGCGTGATCTGCGGTTAACCTCTTACAGTTAGGAGGGAAAGAATGAAGATTCATTTTAAACCACAGATTTCGCAGATTAACGCAGATGCGGATGGTGCTGATCACAGCATTTCATTCAATTTTTTGTCTTTAAATCATCTGCGCACATCTGCGTCATCTGCGGTTAAACTCTTACAGGCGGGAGGAGAAGAATGAACCCTTCAAAACCCACCATCCCAAATTCCGTAATTGGCAATATCAGCCAATCCACGGACTTCTTTACCGACGTGCGCCGCATTCTAGCAGATGCGCGCCGAGCCGCCTACACGGCCGTCAATTCCGCCATGGTTGCGGCCTTATTGGCAGATCGGTCGCCGCATCGTGGAGGAGGAACAGGGTGATGCGGCCAAGGCTACCTATGGGGAAGGTCTTCTCAGGGCGCTCTCCAAAGACCTCACCGCCGAATTCGGCATGGGTTTCTCCCTCGCGAATCTCAAGAACTTCCGGAAATTCTATCTCACCTATCCCGACGGCGGAAAAAGCTACGCACTGCGTAGCCTTTTGACCTGGACCCACCACCGGCTCATCATGCGGGTCGAAAGTCCCTCAGCCAGAGTATTACATCACGCACTCGGAGCAAGAGAACTGGAGCACCCGCACCTTGGAACGCCAGATCGAGACCAGCACCTACCAACGCCTGCTCTCCACCCAGACCACCCCCGTCGGCGCACCTGAAACACTCCCGGCCAAACCCTCCATCCGCGACTTCATCAAGGACCCCTACGTCCTCGAGTTCCTCGGCCTGCCGGAAGATCCAGCCGCCTCCGAGACCGAAGTCGAGTCCGCCATCATCTCCCAGCTCCAGAACTTCCTCTTGGAAATGGGCCATGGCTTCTCCTTCGTCGCCCGCCAGATGCGCGTCAGCACCGAGACCAGCCACTTCTACCTCGATCTCGTCTTCTATCTCTTCCAAATTTAGTTCATGTATAGTCGATACCGGGCAGATTCCGTGCCGCACTTCTAACAGGTTGTTACCCCAATCGTATCTGCATCCACGGTGCGTTGTTTCCCAATTAAAAAAATCGGCTTGGGAGACCCATGATTTGCCAATGCGTTAAATCGAACGGCTTGTCATTGACTTGCCAATGTCCACCCATGGCCGGATGCGGACGGGACGTCCGCTCCTTTACGAAGCGTCTAACAAGTAAATTTTGGGCCAAACTCCAGGGATGCGGGCGGGACGTCCGCTCCACCAAACTCCAGAGATGCGGACGTCCCGTCCGCTCCCCTTATTTCCACAAAGTCCAAGAAAAGTCTAACAACCTTTTCCAGATCATGCCTTGGTCGTACCCATCGACATGCGGCCTTTCTTTGACCATGGATGAAATACGCTCAGTCTGTGAGCAATCTGGTGGGCTCGCATTTATCGACCGCTGAATCGTCATTTGGGGTATTTCCAGAAAGTCCATGCGGTGTCTAACAGTTTTTCCAGCTTATTCCTTGGTCGTGCCCGCATCACTGCCACCTCTGCTAGAAAGAGGCTTTCTTTCAAAAACGGGAAATCATTTTCTAAGAAAAACCTTCTTCGCGGGTCACTTATTTGTAAATGTGATCCAACGCACCCAACTCCCGATGAAAAAACCTTCAATGACAGCTCGCCTCGCAGATGAACAGAGAAGGAATCGCAAAGGGTTGATGATCAGTGTTCATCCGTGGTGCCAATTCCCTTTCTAGGGTTCGGGATTCCGCAGCCCGGGAGTTGGAGTTTTGCGAGTTCGGCATCGATGATGCGTTCGCATTGCTCGATTTGGAGGTGGCGGCGTGATCGGGCTTCTTCGGCAAGCTGCTCGAGCGTGTCGATGTCATAGAGATAGACTTCCTCGATTTCTCCAACGGCGGGGTCGATGTCGCGCGGCACCGCAATATCAATGAAAAAGAGAGGACGGAATTTCCGCGCGTGCCGGGCTTTTTCCACATCGGCTCGATGGACAATCGCGTGAGGGCATCCCGTTGAGGAGATGACGACATCGACGCGCTCGAGCACGGTCTGCCACTCGTCAAAGCGCACGGCGCTGCCGCCCATTTCGGCGGCGAGTTCCAGGGCGCGGTCGTAGGACCGATTGGCGACAAAAATCGAGCGAGCACCGCGCGAGACCAGGCTTTGCGCGGTGATGCGGCTCATTTCGCCCGCGCCGAGGATCATGACCTCGCTGTCCTTGAGGTGCCCGAAGATTTTTTCCGCGAGATCGACGGCGACATTGCCGACCGAGGTGGACCCATGCTGGATGGAAGTCTCGGTGCGGACTTTTTTCCCAACCCCGAACGCGCGTTGGAAAATGCGGTTGAGCACGGTGGAAGTGGCACCGGCCTCGAGTGCCGCCTGATAGGCCTGCTTCACCTGGCCGAAAATTTCCGTTTCCCCGAGGATCATGGAGTTGAGTCCGCTGACAACCTGACAGAGGTGGCGTGTTGCCGATGCCTGTTCTAACCGATAGAAATGATCGGCCACGCTCGCGGCCAGCTGGGTTTTTTCCGCGAGGTAGGATTCCAATTGATGGAAGGCCATTCGGGCGTCAGGGGCGACCAGGTAAAACTCGGTGCGGTTGCAGGTGGAAATGACCACGCCTTCGGAAATTCCTTTCATCGCGGCCAGCTCCCACGCGGCGGTGCCGAGCTTCGACGTGCTCACGGCAAAACGCTCGCGCACCTCGACAGGTGCCGTTCGATGATTGAGGCCAAGGCAGAGAAGTTTCATCAGACGAAGGCAAAAACTCCGAGTGAAAGAATGAATAGACCGACCGCCCACAGCGACAAGCGGCGGCCTGTTAGGCCTCTTGTGGATTTGACGGCCAGCAGCAAGAGATAGCACATCCAGATTGTGATTGCGGCCATCAGATGGCCGAGGTGACCGAGGACTTGTTTGTCGTGGGGCATCAGCACACCTGCGAGAATCCCGAAAGTGAGCAGGCCCCCGCCTAGCCAGAGCAGGCGTTCGAGTGAGACCAGCAATTCCCTCACCGGAGGCAGGTTGCGGAACAGCCCGCTTTGCAGATGATGTTCCTTGAGTTGACGGTCGAGCACCAGAAACATCACCCCCGCGATGGCCGCCAATGCGAGCGCTCCATAGGCGAGGACCGAAGTGGCCGAGTGCATCTCATGCCACAGGTTACCCTCATCAAATTTTTTGGGTTGGGCATCGAGAACGCCGGGAAGCAGCGCGATGGATTGGAAGAGCACCACGAGCGGCGCGCTGAAAACACCCAGCAGAGAAATCCGATAGGCCGAGCCCACCAACAAGTAAAACAAGGTGAGAGACCACGATAAAAAGACCAGAATTTCCCCGTTGTCCTTGAGCGGGCAGACACAGCGGATTTCACCGCGGATGGAGAGGAAGGCGATTTGGCATGCCATGGCGGCTGCCATCCAGATGACGGTGGAGCGGCTTCGGTGGCCGTGGTGCACTGCCAGCATCCCGCCGGCGCTGCCGATCAGAGCGAGCAAAGTAGCGGCGAGTAGAAGCCATCGATCCATGCGTCATGCATAGGTTACATCGGCGATTTGGCAAGCGCGGAGAACAAGGGAGCTCAGTCACCGGCGGGCGGACGGCGCAGCAATTTTTTGGTAGAAAGCAGGCGTTTGTCTGCGGTTGAGCGTTGTTTTGAGCGTTGTGAGCGGCGGCGTTTTTGGCGGCGTATTTTTTCGATGGCTTGGGTTTTGGCGCTGGCTTTGCCGTCACGGAGGGTCTCGAGTTGTTCGCAAAGTTCGCGTTTTGCGAGGAATCGGTTCAATTCGCGGGACCGGTCGATCTGGCACTTGATGCACAATCCGCTGGGAAGATGTTTGAGAAAGACACAACTGGAAGTCTTGTTGATTTTTTGTCCGCCCGAGCCCGATCCACGGACAAATTTTTCTAACAGATCGTTCTCGGTGATGCCGAGGGCGGCCATGCGGGCGTTGAGGGCTCGGATTTTTTCAGATGTGATGGGGTTTTGCACGCGTGTCGGGTGAGGATGCGCCCATGTGGGCGTCATGGGATTCCTGTTGGAGGCGGAGTTGGCCGCAGGCGGCGTCGATATCGCCGCCCTTTTCGAGGCGGAGGGTAGCGGTGACGCCGGCGTGTTGGAGGACATCGCGGAAGGCGCGGCAATGGGAGTCGGACGGGCGCTGCCAAGTGAGGCCGAGCACCAAGTTATAGGGGATCAAATTGACCTTGGCATGGAGGCGGCGGGCCAAGCGGGCGAGGATGGTGGCGTGTTCGAGCGCGTCGTTGATTCCCTGAATCAAGATGTATTCGAGTGTGATCTTCTGGTTTTTTTTAGAATTCCAAAATTCGAGCGCGTCGACGAGCTCGGCGATCGGCCATTTCTGATGGAGCGGCATGATCTGCTGGCGGACCGCGTCGGTCGCGCCGTGCAACGAGATGGCGAGGCGGATTTGCTGCGGGTGGTTTGCGAGTTGGCGGATCTGCGGGACGAGTCCGGAAGTGGAAATCGTGAGGTGTCGTGCGCCGAGATTCAGAGTTTTTTCGCCAGTGATCAGCGCGATGGCATTGAGCAGGTGATTGAGATTGGCGAGGGGTTCGCCCATGCCCATGAAGACGAGGTTGTCCACGCGTTCGCCGGTGAGTTGTTCGGCGGCGAGGATTTGTCCGGCGATTTCCGAGGCGTCAAGGTTGCGCGTGAATCCTAACAACCCGGAGGCGCAGAATTTGCAACCGAACGCGCAGCCGACCTGAGAAGAAACACACAGGGTGCGACGGTCGGATTTTTCACCGTAGAGCGCCGGATTCGCCGGGATGAGCACACTCTCGATGTAACGCCGGTCATGCAGACGAAAAAGCAATTTGCGTGTGCTGTCCGGGGAACCGGTGGTGAGCGTGTGCTCAACGGCTGTTAGACGGAACGAGGAGGCGAGATTATCACGCAGGGCCACCGGCAGGTTGGTCATCGCGTTGATGGCGCTGACCTTTTTTTTCCACACCCATTCGAGGATTTGGGCTGCGCGGAACGCGGGCTCGCCCGCCGCCTCCAGCCAGACGGCGAGGGCATCGGGCGTGAGACCTGTTAGGGCGGGAAGGGGCATGGGAGATTGGAAATTTGAGATTGGAAATTTGAGATTTGAGATTTGAGATTTGAGATTTGAGGTTTGAGGTTTGAGGTTTGAGATTTGAAATTTGAAATGATTGATTGGAGATTGAGTGGCGCACTTCTTCTAGGATTGGCTGCCAGGATTGGCTGCCATGCGGTGGTGGGTGATCGTGGCGAGGGGTGATCTCCGCCACGTTTTTATTTCAACTGCGAGCGCAGGTCGGCGGCGGCACGGCGCGCACTGGCCGGGGGGGCGGGCACGAAGCCGAAGTCGTCATCCTCTGCGGCAGCAAGCGTGGGCGCAAAGGGGAAATCGGTGTCAGGCTCAGGGGCGGGGGCAGGCAGGTCTGCTTCGAGAAGACTTCGGGGGCTTGGGATGGGTGCGCCGGGCGCTTGCAGGTGGCGAGGGATGTGATCGACGGGTTCGAGATTGGTGATGGTGGCGAAGTCAGGGGCGGCTTTGAGGTCCTCGAATTTGCGGGCGGAAGTGAGGACGCGGGTCTCGAACGAGCCGATGGCATTGTTGTAGTTTTCGACGGCGTTGCCGAGTGAGCGGCCGAGTTTGGAAAAGTGTTCGGCGAGCTTGCCGAGGCGTTCGTGCAGGGTGCGGCCTAACAAGGAAATTTCGCGGGCGTTTTCGGCGATGGTTTCCTGGCGCCAGCCATAGGCGACGGCGCGCAGCAGGGCGATGAGGGTGGTGGGGGTGGCGAGGATCACGCCTTGCTCGACGCCGCGCTCGATCAGGCCGGGATCGCATTGGAGCGCGGCGGAAAAGAACGATTCGCTGGGCAGGAAGAGCACGGTAAATTCCGGGGCGTGGGCGAATTGGGCCGAGTAGTTTTTTGAGGCTAACTGTTGGATATGGGTTCTCACTTGCGTTGCGTGGCGCTGGAGGGACTCCTCTCTAACAGCTTCGTCGGTGGCTTCGAGCGCGTCGAGGTAGGCTTCCATCGGGGTTTTGGAATCGACCACGATGATTTTGCCGCCGGGCAGGCGGACGATGAGGTCGGGCCGGACGCGTTTGCCTTCGTCCGTGGTTGAGGTGATTTGGGTATCAAAATCGCAATACTCCTTCATGCCGGCGAGTTCGACCACGCGGCGGAGTTGCATTTCCCCCCACTGGCCGCGGCTGACCGGTTGGCGCAGTGCCTTGACCAGCGACGAGGTTTCACGTTGCAGGCCGAGTTGGCCCTCGCCGAGGGCGCGGACTTGTTCCCGGAGTTCCGAGTAGGCGCCTTCGCGGGCTTTTTCGATCTCGCCGATGCGGAACTCGAATTTTCCGAGGGATTCGGCGACAGGTTTGACGAGTGCCTCGATGGCGGCCCTGCGGTTTTCGATATCGCCCTTGGCTTCCTCGGTTTGGGTGGAGAGAGACGATTTGGCGAGCAGGAGGAATTGTTCGGACGAGGATTTGAGGGCGTCGGCGGAGAGGGCTTTAAACGTGTCTGAGAGTTTGATTTCCGCGCGTTCGAGCAGGGCTTGTTTTTCGGCGGCACCGCGGAGGTCGGATTCGAGGCGGGTTCGGAGTTCGGTGAGTTGGTTGCGGAAAGTTTGGGCATCCTGTTCGTGGCGTTCGGAATCGGCATAGGCA
>CAIYYV010000021.1 GCA_903930425.1 Akkermansiaceae bacterium
TGCGGCCTACATCGATCTGAATCCGGTGCGGGCAGGGATGGTCAAAGATCCTGCGGATTACCGGTGGAGCAGTTATGGGGAGGCGGTCGGCGGTGGGGCGAGAGGGAACGGGAAAAAGGCGCGGGCTGGCTTGGTGCGGGCGCTTCGGGCGCACAAGGGCTGCGGCGCGGATGCCTCGCTCTGGGCGAACGATGTTTCGCGCGAATACCGGAAGCTGTTGCTTGCGGGGGCGGTCGAGAAGTTCGAAAAATCAGGGAAGTTGGAGAATGGGGAAAAGTTAGAGGCGCGGGTGCAGGTCGGCGGGCAGGGGAAAATGAAGCGCATCCGCAAGGGGATGAGTGCGGAGGAAATGGCCGAGGAAGTGGCCGAGAAAAAAGCGCGGGAAGAACGGGAGGGAGAGCTTTCAGTGGGGAAGATGCTGCGTTGCCGGGTGCGGTATTTCACGGATGGCGCGGTGATTGGCAGTCGGGGGTTTGTGAACGAGGCGTTTGTGGCCGCTCGAGAACGTTTCGGATCGCAACGGAAGGATGGCGCGCGTAAGCTGCGTGGCAGTGGCGCGGCCGCAGCGGGAACGTTGTGGAGTGTGAGGGATTTGAAGAAGGGGGTCGTGTAGGCACGCTATCTTTCTCGTTGCCTGCCCGATGCAATATCTCTGTCTATCACATATGACATGTCATTGGTGGACGTCATGGGGTCGGCCTGGAAAACTCTCATCCTTGAACGCACCAAACTTCCCTCAGGCAGGCGAGGGATTCATGTCAGGAAGCCTGCTTATAGATCTAGAAACGGATCTCGTCGGATGAATCGCTCGTCGGATGAATCGCTCGTCGGATGAATCGCTCGTCGGATGAATCGCCGGTGCGTTGGAAAGCCCGGTGGAGCGCGTAGTTGCTGAAATTTCCGAAATTTCCAAGGGCATGGATGAAGTCCGCGGCCATGGAGACATCTCCCGCCACATGGGTTCGGTCCAGACGAAAATGTGGTTGTAGATAAATGAGTTGTGAGCGGGGCAATTTCAAAAATCCTACTGTAAAGCCGTTATATGCCCATCCAGGAGCAATTAATATGACAATTGGAGACTCAAATAATAAGGAAATGACTTGCGAATTGACTTGCGAATGGCTTGATGTTGGGGGCAAGTTGGACGGGCTAGGGGGCCTCTACTCTCAGTCGGAGGAAGCGGCGTGGCAGGCCGGTGGTGGTGTCGCGGACGACGAGGCGGGAGGGAGTATTTTGCTCGATGAAGGTTTCAGCGGTGCGCCATCCGTTGGCTGACAAATCGCTGGAGACCTCGACGATGTAGGAAAGGCGCGAGGCGGCGGGGTTTTTTGAGACAGTGAGGCGGAGGTGGTCGGCCATGGCGATGGTTTCGATATCCAACGCGAGCGGGCTGACGGATAGGTTGGTGGGCGAGGTGTCGAAGGCGTATTCCAAGAGATTGGAGATTCCATCGCCATCGGGATCGGCGCTGGCGGGGTGCTCGCCGGGCCCGGCACTTCCGAATTTCGCGATCTCCCAGGTATCGTCGATGCCGTTGGTGTTCGAATCCGGGGTCGGCCCGCTGTAGACGAGCTCGAGGCGGAGGGTATCGGCCGAGAGTTGGACATTCCAGACGCCGGTGCCGCCGGTGAATGCGGTCTGGTTGATGGTGCATTTTTCCGGGCCGAAGCCGGTGATGGCGGTGGTGGATTCTAACAGGGTGAAGGTGGCGGGGGAGTCGATGAAGTGGGCGAGCGACTGCGGTTCGATCACGATGGTGAGTGGGGCGAGCGCGGTGGCCGTGAGACAGGCTGCGGCGGCGAGGATGCGGTCACTGCCGGTACCGGGAGCGCTCGTCCAGTCGGCGATCTGCCAGGTGATGGAGGAGCCCGGGGCGAGGGTGAGTGGGCCGGCGGTGAGGGTGCCGAGGCCATCGCCGGGTTGGAGAGAGCCTGATAGAGTGATGGGGCCGGTGACCGAGCCGCTGCCGGCGAGGGTGGCGGAGGATAGGACGTGCACGCCCGCAGGACCTGTTAGATTGCCATTGAGTCGCAAGGTCCCGCCCTGGACGGTGGTGATGGCCGCCAAGGGGTTCGTGGTTTCGAGGGTGAGCACGCCGTCACCGGTTTTGGTGAGGGCGCCCTCGCCGCTCAGGGCGCTGGCGAAGGTGACCGCGTTGCCGTGGGTGTCAAAGACGGCGGTTTTTCCTGAGGCGACGGAGGCGAGGCGGGCGGAGACATCCTGGGTATTGCCGGTGATCCACTCGAGAGTTCCGCCGTTCATGACGATGGCGCCGGCACTGGTGTTGGCCCAGGCGTTGTTGGCAAAAGCGAAAGTGCCGCCATTGAGGGTGACGACTCCGGCCGTGTTGCGGGCTGTGGTGTTCGTCGTGGTGGAGTTTGCGGGATTGGTGACTTCGAGGGTGCCGTTGTTGACGATGAGGTCCACGGGCGAGGCAGCGGTGCCGGCGGTGGTGGTTTGTTTTCCGATAAACCCGGCGAGAGTGAGTTTGCTGCTGCCATTTTTGGTAAGAACGAGTCTTCGGATCGCGGCGTTGTTGCTGGTATGAGAAAGCAGGGCACCATCGAAGGTGGTGTCGCCGGCTGACTGGTCGACGGTGAGATAGCGGGTGACCGTGGTGGAGGCGGTTCCGCCGGCATCGTTGCGGATCGCGCCGTAGCCGCAGAGCGATGAAAGCGTGAGGACATTGCCATTGTCCATGATCCAGCCGAAGTCCTTGCGGTCGGTTAGAGACGTGCCGGTATCCAGCGCAAATTTGCTGCCGGCGGCCTGCGATTGGGTGGTGCCATTGAAGAGATAGTAA
>CAIYYV010000022.1 GCA_903930425.1 Akkermansiaceae bacterium
TATGTCAATCCCAGCGGCAAACTAAAGGGAAGTTAGTAATGCACTCGACAAGAAGATGGACAGTTTTCACTCGCGAATGAAACACACACTCACATTCCTTCGAAACTTGGCAACGCCAAGGCGACCGACAAAACACGAGGCAGCGCAATAGGCCCGAATTGACGAAAGCCATGCGATGAAGCGAATCCCATTTTTGATACTCACCGTCATCTTCGGAGTTCGCACGGCGGATCGTTATCTTGCGTTGCGAATCGAGAAGCTCGACGGCATTCCGGCGGAGCGCGGCACGTCGTTGCATTTCGAGATGAACGGCAGCGGGCGGATGGACACGAAGCACGCGGACTATGCTCATCAACAACTGTGCCACATCGGCTTCGGCCATCTGCCTGCTAAAACGAAAACGTCAGTCCGTGTCGAATCAATCACCGCGCTCGCGGAAATTCCGGCGCAGCTCGAAAACCCCGTCATCCGCACCGGCATCGGGACGCTGGCCGTGCACGGCGTCGTCACCAGCGGCCAGTATTTGCAATACCAAGGTGGCGACACCGCCAGCGTCTTCGACGAGAACTGGATAAAGATTCGCGACTTGTCGGTGGAGAAAAGGGACTACACCATGCCCGCCGGCTACGCGCCAGTTTCCGTCACGGCGAAAACCAAACCGTGGCTCGAAGTTCAATTCATGACCGAAGGTGTCCCCATGATCGTGCGCCCATGAGAGAACTGCAAGGAGGCGGCAATAACGCCAGTAAGAATTCCCATTAACACCAAGGAGAAATGACAATGAACGCAAACAGAACGATATCGTGTGGAATGGCTGCGGTGCTGATGATTCCGCTGACCACTCTGTGTTTGGCGCAGGATAATCCGTCAGTCAACGGGCTGTTCAGCGACCATACGGTGCTGCAGCGCGGCATGCCGGTGCCGGTGTGGGGAACCGCAAAGCCTGGCGCAACGATCAAGGTCACCTTCGGGCAACAGGAAAAGACGGCCGAAACCGGCAAGGATGGCAAGTGGCTCGTCAGGCTGGACGCCCTGAAGGCGTCCGCCGAGCCCGCCCAACTTACGGTCAAATCCCTAACTGGAGACAAGCCGGTGATCATCGCCGACGTCCTCGTGGGGGATGTCTGGTTTTGTTCCGGGCAATCTAACATGGAATGGCGGATGAAGCAGTTCAAGACGGAAGAGGATGTGGCCAAGGCGGATTTCCCGAAGATCCGTCACTCCCATGGCGGTCATGGCTGGACAGTTTGCTCACCGACAACGGCCGGTGATTTCACCGCCACGGGTTTTTACTTTGCCCGGCGGATCCATCGGGAAACAGGCGTTCCGATCGGCCTGCTGAACAACGCCATTGGTGGCACCGCCATTGAACCCTGGATACCGCTCGAAGGTTTCAATGCGTCACCGGTGTTGAAGGAGATTGAAGTGAATAAACTGATCGAATATCGCCAGCGTTTGACGGATACGCTGCCCGTGCTGGATGCCTGGATCAAGACGGCGCAGGGGATGGTCGGATCCGGCAAGGAGTTTCCCGCCCAGCCAACGTTGCCGGTCCCGCAAAGGGATGTGGGGTACGGCACTCTTTTCACGCCGCACACCCTTCCGCTCATTCCCTTCGCCATCAAAGGGATGATCTGGTATCAAGGCGAGGCCAATGGTCCTGAACGTGGCCTCTACGCGGACAAGATGAACGCCCTCTTCACTGGCCTGCGCCAGGCATGGAATCAGGGCGACTTCCCGGTCTACTTCGTCCAGTTGCCGAATTTTTCCGGTCAGCCCAATGACATCGATCTCGGTGATGAAAACTTTTCGGGGACCCGCCTGGCCCAGTTCAAAGCCCTCAAGAGCATTCCTAA
>CAIYYV010000023.1 GCA_903930425.1 Akkermansiaceae bacterium
ATCGCCAAGCCGGATGCCTCCATCACCGCTCACCTGCCGTCATTGCCCCTAGGCATCGGGTTTGTCATCCGCGCCGTCCAAAAAGACGGGCCCGCTCAAGCCGCCGGACTGCAAGAATTGGATCTTCTTTGGAAACTCAACGACCAATGGCTCGTCAACGAAGGCCAGTTGGCCTCCTTGCTCCGGTTAGAAAAAATCGGCAATACCATCACCCTCTCAGGCTTTCGCGCCGGCAAACCCCTCGAAACCACTGTCACCCTCGCGGAAGACCCATCCCCTAAGCGGCCCTTCCCTCAAGACCTCCTCGATGCCTCGATCCTCCCCGGCGATTGCGGCGGCCCCATGCGCGTCGTCAATGTGGCCGAACGCCTCGCCAGCTATTCCACCCGTGACGGATACGCTCAAGTCCAACGCCAAGGAGATCAATATCGAGTCAAAATCCAAGATCCCAAAAACGCGGTCATTTACGAGGGCACCCTCCCCGAAAATGGAAACCTCGACGCAGTCCCCGAACCCTGGCGAAAACGCATCCACGCCCTGCGCCGTGGCCTTGATCACGCACTCGAAGGACGGATGACCCCCACCCGCCAACCCCGCCCCCGCGTCGTCCCTCTCAGCACCCCCATTCCCTCCTCCACCCCCCCTTGACAGATTTGTCATGGGAATAACTTGCGTTTTTCCGCTTGCCTTCCCATCCTCCGCCGCATGCATCCTGACGTGGCGAAACTGGTTGATGCCGGTCGCATTCCCAAACCCATCGGCGAACGCCTTTCTCACTTGGCTCCCGGCAATTTCTGCATCCACAAATCGTTTGGCACCGGCAAAATCATCGCCTGGGACTTGCCCGGAAAAAAAGTCACCATCGACTTTGAAAAATCCGCCGGCCAAACGATGGAATTGCAGTTTGCCTTCCAAAAAACCGAGTGGATTCCGCTCACTGATTTTCGCGCCAAAAAAATCGAACAACTCGAAGAACTCCGCGCCCTCTCAAAAAGCGACCCGATCGCCTTGATCGTCCACCTGCTCGAAAGCCATGGCGGCAACATGACCGGCGATGCCCTCGAAAAAGAAATTTCCGGTGCCGTCATCCCGGAACCTCTCTTTAAAAAATGGTGGGACACCACTAAAAAAGCCCTCCGCGAAAGCCGCCTCGCCTCTGTCCCTCAAAAACGCAGCGCTCCCATCATCCTTCGCACTGGCGACCGCACCCCCGCCGAGGCCCTCGTCGCCGATTTTGAAGCCGTTCGCGATATCAAGGGCATGATTCGCGCACTCGAAGCCATCGCCGCAGATATCGGCGCATTTGAACATGATTCCCAATCGCTGAAACGCCTCCTCTGCGATATTGATGAAGGCGCTAAAAAAGCCGCCCGCGTCCAACTCGGTCAAGCCCTCCAACTCGTCGCCGCCCGCGACGAAGTCATCGGATCTTCCAAAACCCTGGAACTCGACCCCGGCGCAGTCCGCCTCTCCGACCTCCTCCTCTCCACCGAGCCTTTGAAACTCGCCGAGGAATCCAGTAAACTCCCATCAGGCCGCCAACGCGCGGTGTATGAAGCCTTCCCCGATGCCTTCGCCGATGAATGGGTCGAAAAAATCGTCCGCGTCTTCGACCATGTCGGTGCCCGCGGCGTCACCGAGATCGCCCGCATCCTCCTCGAACGCGGCGAGTTGCCGAAACTCGTCTCCCATCTCCGCTCGTCCATCGCCCGCCGCGCCCTCGGCGCAGACGCCTTGATCTGGGTGTGTCGCGAACGCAAATTCGCCGCCTCCGATGTGTTCAGCGCCGACGTCGGTGCCACCATCCTCAATCTGTTAGAGAACGACCACCTTTCCGACGGCCCACGCAAAACCTCACGCCTCCAAACCCTGTTAGGTGATGACAAACACCTGCTCACCGACCTCGTCGGGATCATGGACGTCAACGAGGCCCGCAATTTCGCCCGCCGTCTCCTCGATTGCCCCGTCTTCGGTGACTTGGAAAAAAAATCGCTCATGGCCCGCATCATCAAGGTTCGGCCCGAAACCGGAGAACTTGTCAGTGGTGCGCATAGCAAACGCCGCGACGAATCATTGATCGTCTCATGGGAAAGCTTGGAACGCAAAAAAACCGAACTCGACGACCTCGTCCGCGTCCGCATTCCCCAAAATACCAAAGACATCTCGATCGCCCGCTCGTACGGCGACCTCCGCGAAAACTTCGAATATAAATCGGCAAAAGATCTCCAAAAATACCTCATGCACCGCAAGAGTGAACTCGAGCGCGATATCACCCGCGCCCGGGGTTCCGATTTCAAGGACGCCAATGCGAGCAAAGTCAATATCGGAACCATCGTCACCCTGATGGATGCCTCCGGCATCCCTGTCGAAATGACCGTACTCGGTGCCTGGGATTCCCAACCCGACCAAAAAATGGTTTCCTATCTTTCGGAAGTCGGTAAATCCCTCGTCGGCCGCCAGTGCGGCGACACCATCCAAATCCGCCACGAAACCACCGAAGCCCTCGAGTCACTCACCATCCAATCTATCCGACCCTTCAACCCCTGAACTCCCCACATAACGATACCATGGACTATACCACAATTGTTGAAATCCGCGGCCGCGAAGTCATCGATTCTCGCGGCAATCCCACCGTCGAAGTTGACGTGCATCTCGAAGGCGGCGCCATTGGCCGCGCCTCCGTGCCATCCGGTGCCTCCACCGGCGAAAACGAAGCCGTCGAACTTCGCGATGGTGATAAAAAACGCTTCCTTGGCCGCGGCGTGCTCAAGGCTGTTACGAACGTGAACTCCAAAATCGCACCCGCCATCCTCGGTTACTGCGCCACGGAACAATCATCGATCGATGCGGCCATGATCGCCCTCGATGGCACCTCAACCAAAAAATCCCTCGGTGCCAATGCCATCCTCGGCGTCTCCATGGCCGTCGCCAAAGCCGCCGCCGCACAACTCGGCATCCCGCTTTACAAATACCTCGGCGGACCGAATGCCAAGGTCCTCCCCGTCCCCATGATGAATATCATCAATGGCGGTGCCCACTCGGACGCCCCCATCGATTTCCAAGAATTCATGATCGTCCCCATCGGCGCTCCCTCGTTCCGCGAAGCCATCCGCTACGGCGCCGAAGTCTTCCATTCACTCAAAAAAGTCCTCCATGATCGCGGACTCTCCACCGCCGTCGGCGACGAAGGCGGCTTCGCCCCCACCCTCAAAAGCGCCGACGATGCCCTCAGCGTCATCTGCCAAGCCATCGAAAAAGCCGGTTATCAAGTCGGCTCGGACATCGCCATCGCCCTCGACTGCGCCAGCTCCGAGTTCTTCGATAAAAAGAAAAAGGCCTACGTCTTTAAAAAATCCGACCAGTCGGTCAAATCCGCCGCGGAACTCGTCGCCTACTACGCCAAATTGCAGAAAAAATACCCGATCATCTCGATCGAGGACGGCTGCGATGAAAACGATTGGGCCGGTTGGAAAATCCTGACTGACAAGCTCGGCAAAACCACGCAACTCGTCGGCGACGACCTCTTCGTCACGAACACCGAGTTCCTCTCCAAGGGGATCAAAACGGGCGTAGCCAACTCCATCCTCGTCAAGGTCAACCAAATCGGATCCCTCACCGAAACCTTCGACGCCGTCGAAATGGCCCAGGAAAATGGCTACACCGCCGTCCTCAGCCACCGCTCCGGCGAAACCGAAGACAACACCATCGCCGATATCGCCGTCGCCACCAATTGCGGCCAAATCAAAACCGGCTCGATGAGCCGCTCCGACCGCATCGCCAAATACAACCAACTCCTCCGCATCGAAGAGGAATTGGGTGACAGCGCAATCTACGGCGTCCACAAGCTCAAGGTCCTCGGCTGACCGTCGCTGCCGTCGCTCGCATCCCGAGCGACGGCGCGATCAACCGCGAAAGCGGGCTGAAGCCCGCGCTCCTTTCTAACGAAGGCGGAGGCTAATGGTCTTTTAAGTCAGGCAGTGCCTCTTTCGGTTCCTCCGGTTCGGGCAGATTGGCGTCTGCTAGAATTTGTTGGGCTGTGTTTTTGGTGACGGAGTTTACGGCGTAGGAGTTGAGGACGAGGCCTTTTTCGAGGACCATTCCTGGCCCTAGGTTCAGGGTGACTTGATTGCCGGTGACCGGCAGGGCGGCGGCGGCAGCACGAATCACCACGCCACCTAACAGATTGGAGCGCGCCACATTGTTGGTGATCTTCCCTTCACCGGCACTGTCAATCACGAGTCCGAATTCGCGGTTGGCAATGAGCTGGTTGCCATCAACGATGGCGGCCG
>CAIYYV010000024.1 GCA_903930425.1 Akkermansiaceae bacterium
ACCGTGAGCCTAACCCGACCCACCTCTAACCACACCATCACAGCCATGATTCCATTCAGCCAAACCGGCAATGCCGGATCCACCCTCAGCCACGTCGTTGTTCCCGCCGGTGGGCGCGACCGCGTCCGTGTCCAGTATGTGAATGCCACCTCCGACAAGGCGGGTTCTTTGCTCACCTTCAAGGCACCGAGCGCATCCTCCACCGTCACCGCAACCAGCGCATCCGCTCAGACCGTCATCAACGCACCCCCCTACACCGGGGCGGCGGCGAACGACATCGTCGTCTTGTTTTCCTCAGTCACCGGAACCGGTGTGCGCGGCGTGGTGGCCTCGGTGAACACAGAGGCTGGCACGATCACGCTCACCGCCAACCTCGGCCTCGCGCTCTCCCCCGGCGACAGGGTTCACCTGATGGCATCCAAGGCGCAGATCCCGGTCGGTGCCGCCACCAAGGAAGCCAACGCGGCCACCGTGTTCGTCGTCCATGAAGGCCCGGCCCTGATCGAACTCGACGGCACCACCGCCTGCCGCATCAACCTGGTGGCGGGCGAGTATTCCTAACATTTTCTGCGTTGGCATAGCGCGGTTCGTGGGCACCCTCTCTGGGAAACCGGGGAGGGTGCTTTGTTTGGCAGAAATGCCGAAAATCAAGCTCCACTTTATTTTCGGCATTCAAAATAAACAATTTTCTTGCCAATGATTACCATGCATGTCAGAGTTCAAGCGGAATTTGAACTATGGCAGGCAACTTAATCAGAAATCTTCAGACTTCCCAGCCACGAGGAATGCCCTTTGATTCCGCCACCTTGCGCGGTTTTGGGGTCTCGTCGGCCCTTGCCCACGACTACGTCAACGCGGGTTGGTTGGTGCGGTTGGGATGGGGAGTGTTCATGTTCGCCGGTGACGAACTGGCACGGGACCCGTCGCTCAAGTTCCTAGCTGCAAGAATCCCAGGGCTACATGTGGCTGCCAAGACCGCGCTGACATGGCATGGTTTCCAGCAGAACCTGGCTCACCAGGAATCCCTGTGCTTATGGGGAAATGGCCAGGCTGCGCTGCCAGACTGGTTTCAAGCACGCTTCCCGGCACGCTACAGTGCGCCGCGTCTGTTTGAAAGCGCTCTGCCTGCGGGGTTCGGACTTGCTCCATTGCCAGAGTCGCCGGACGGTCCACGGGTGTCGGCACCGGAACGGGCATTGTTGGAAATGCTCAGCGAGGTCGGCGTATGGCAAGAAGTGGAGGAAGCGCGTGGCATCATGGAGAACGTTAGAAATCTCCGCACGCGGGAACTCGGAATCCTGTTGGAAAACTGCCGGATGATCAAAGCAGTGCGTCTTTGTGTGTTATGGGCGGAAGAATTCGGCCTGTCGTGGGCCGCATCCGCTCGTGATTCTGCCACACGCAAACTGGGAACAAAGCGCTGGATCAAACGACTCAAGGACGGTCGTACACTCATTCTGAACGCCTGATGAATCCGAGCTACATCAACATGGTTAGGCTGCTGCTTGCGGTCGCACCGGAAATCTTCCGGAGGTCGCCATTCGCCTTGAAAGGAGGCACCGCGATCAATCTCTTTATCCGTGACATGCCCCGCTTGTCTGTGGATCTGGATCTGGTCTATGCGGACCATCGGCCAAGCCGCGACGACGCATTGCTCGCGGTTTCCACAGCCCTTGAATCCATCAAAAACGAACTTATCCACGCAGGTTATCAATGCGATATGGGAGCCACTGCGGAAGGGAACGAGGTGAAGCTCTTCGTCCAGTGGAACCGGATGCGTCTCAAGATCGAGGTGAATCATGTCTTTCGAGGCACGGTTCTGCCCGTGGAGATGCGGGCACTGGTTGGTATCGCGCAGGACACCTTCCAAACCGATCTTCAATTGCCCGTCCTCCATCCGGACGAGCTGTATGGTAGCAAACTTGTGGCAGCCATGGATCGTCAGCATCCAAGGGATCTATTCGACGTGCTTGGGCTATACAGATACGGTGGTCTAACACCAGAAATCGTGGACTGCTTCGTTTGCTATCTCGCGGGTCATAACCGCCCTGTTCATGAAGTTCTCTTCGCCAACCAACTCGACATCAAAGCGGCGTTTGCTAACGAATTCGAGGGCATGGCCAGAGATCCGGTGACTCTCGATGATTTGCTGGAAGCAAGGCGGATTCTCTTCAACGACCTACCGGCGGCATTGACGAATCATCACCGCGCGTTTCTATCAGGACTCGTCCACTGTGAGCCTGATTGGTCTCTGATGCAATGCCCGCACCTGGAACAAATGCCCGCGATCCGCTGGAAACTCGAAAACCTCGCAAAACTCAAGCGGACAAACCCTGGCAAGTTCTCCCGGCAATCGGCGGAATTGGCTGCACGTTTGAATAGCTGATCCAATATCGGCGTGAAGTCCTGTTGACAGGCAAGTCCCGGCATGGACCTTGAATCCGAAATTCTATCAGACCTGCGGCAGCTGCTCGACGAACACGGGGTGAGAGCGCGGTGGATGGGGGTTGATTTGCTCGTGCTCGTCAGCCGCGTGAAAAACGAACAACAGATCAACATGGGCGGGTTCGTGGATTCGCCCGACCTCAGCCTGCGGGTGCCCAAGGCGGCATTTTCTAACACCTTGCCAAAATTCGGCGAGCGCATCGAAGTGGAGGGGGTCTCAACACCTACATCGCCAAGATCCAAAAGCGCGTCGGGTTTGCCAAAGGGTCATGGATCAACGCGGCCAAGGCCATCGGTGGACGTGTGAGGGGTGCCGCGCAATGGACGACCCGCCACAAACAATCACCCGGCACGGCCACCGTGAAGACCGGCGAGAAACCCGCCGTCACGCTCATCAACAAGCTCGATTACATCGAACAGGTCACGACCACCACCGGCATTGAGATCGCGCTCCGTGTGTCCGCAGGGAAGCTCAGGAAGGCGTTGGCCACTTCGCTGCGGGTGATCAACGACAGGGCGAACCGTGCATTGCGCAAGACGGGTTGACTTGCCCCCACCGGGCAAGATGTCCAACCTCATTGAAGACCGCCTCACCTCGCTATTGGCCGAATGGATCGACGCGAACAGGCCGGATGCATTCCCGGACGCAGCAGCCCTGCCGGTCCATGTCGCCTGCGCTTTGCCTGCAGCGCCCATGATGCATCCATGAAGCGTCCATGCAGCGCCACCGCAATCACCGATAGAAGAATTTTGAACCACGGAATGCACGGAATACACAGAGTGGGTTTGATCCAAACCGAAATCCATGGATCCAGAAAAACGTTGCGCCTTTGCGCGAGAAAATTCTTATCGCTCGCGCAAAGGAAGAAAAGCGAACCACAACCGAGCGAAGCGAACCGGAACGAAGTGGAGATGGCCAACGGCAAATGGCCGAGCAGTGCATTCCAAATAACGAGGCAAATCGACACGGATGCACACGGATCAGTCAGCAGACGATGGGGTATTGAGGATTGAGAGGGCTGAGGCAGGAGCGGCGATGTGCCCTTGGGCCTCTTCGCAAGGAGCGGCGGACTCCGATCCGCCGGGACCATGGACGGACCATGAAAAGCCAATGACAAAGCGTTTTCGCTCAATGCATGGGCGAATCATGGTTTTTTTATGGGCATTCGGCGGCCAGAGGCCACCGCTCCTTGGGTCTTGCCTGCATGGGTGATTCTAACAAGGAGCGCGGGCTTCAGCCCGCTCCGCCGAGACCATGCGCGGACCATGAAAAGCCAATGACAAAGCGTTTTCGCTCAATGCATGGGCGAATCATGGTTTTTTTATGGGCATTCGGCGGCCAGAGGCCACCGCTCCT
>CAIYYV010000025.1 GCA_903930425.1 Akkermansiaceae bacterium
AGAACCACGGATGAACACCGATGAACACGGATGATATGCATTTGAGTGGGCTCGCATCTGCGAGGTGGTTTTTTAGATCCATGCAACTTTTTTGACATCGGTGCGTATCCGCGTTTATCAGTGGTTCTCTTGCTCTTTCTTTCACGGGTTGATGGCTTGGGTGAGGGTGCTGGTGCCGGTGGCAAGGATGCGGCGGATATCGCGGAGTGGCGGCAATTGCTTGCTGGAAATTTCACCGTCCTTGACGAGCATCATTTTTTGCATGAGGTCCCGGTATTCTGCGGTCGGCCGGACCCCGGCTTTTTCGGACATGGGGACAAATGTCCGTTGGTTGGTTTTGACGATTTCGCGGGCCATGTCGCGCATGTCCGCTTCTTTTACGATGCCTTTTTGGTCGGTGATCTGTTGGATGGGGTCGATTTTCGTTTGGAACACCCGGCCTAACGAATTGGAGGCATCCCGGGTCATGGCCGCGTCGGCGATCCGGTCTTTGGGTGCGGTCAGCGCCGCTTCTTTTGGATCCGTGGGCCAGTGATCGCCCGTTTGTTCGTGCTCGGTGAACACGAGCTTGCCATCGACCAGCTGTCCATCCCGCGACTTGATCGCCAGGTCATTCGGGTCGGCCGCAAATTTTTCCGGGCTGTCGTTCATGATTTTGTGGCCCATTTGATCGGCGTCGGTGCCGAGCGGTTTGAGCACCTCGTCGGATGCTTGTTTGAGCGCGTCGGTCGCGGCCTTGCGGGTTTCTGCTTCTGATAGAACCGCGCCGGTTTGTTTATCCTTGAGTGTCCAGTTCGCATCCACATCGGCGCCGCCCGGTTTGCCGGTGAGGCGGACTTCCGTTTTAAACCCCTTCGCTTCAAGGATTTCCGCTTGTCGTTCGACCACGGCATCACCCAGTTGACGGTTGATACCGGTGATGGATTTTTCCGTGTCGGGGTGCAGTTGTTTTTGCACCACATTGAAGGTGGAGGAATCGGCATTCCTGACCTTGATGAGTTCAGCCTGGCGTTGGACGGGATCGCTCATGCCGGCAATCTCGTTGAGTTTCTCCATCACCTTGGTTTCGTTTTCAAATGACTTCCGGGTATCCTCGAATGATTCACGGCGCAGTGTGCCGAGGGATTTTTTGGGCAAGTCGTGCGCGGCACCCAGGCGCGGGTCGGCCGCGTCGGGCACCGGCAGCGGCTCGGGCGTTGCGGCATGCGGAGGGTTTGCATAGTTGCGCACCTTGCTGGAGCCGTCTTTCAGGGAGGTGCCCGCGTCGAGCGCGTCGGCTGCGGAATCGAACATTTTTCCGTAATCGCCGTCCATGCCTGCGCTGATGGCTTTTCCGACATGGTCGAGCGCATTATATTTCGAGTTGACCGCGTTGAATTCGGACTTGATCAAACTGCCGGTAAACGACTCGCCCGCGATTCCATCATTCGCATAGGCGGTTTTCACTGCCTGATATTGGGTGCTTGCGTAGCCCTGTGAATAATTGTCGGCGACGGCGAGCACGGCGGTCTCGGCGGCTCCGGCGATTCCGCCCTCCTCATATCCCGCAATCGTCCCATACACACTTTGTTGGAGACCCAGGATTTTTTGGCCGGTGCCTGTGGGATCGGCATAAGCGAGCACGCGGTTCACGCGGGCCGCATTGTCGCGGATTTGTTCCACTATTTCCTTTTTGCTGCCAAGCTCCGCGTCGACCGCATTCTGATAGTCTGCTTCGGCCTCGTTCGCGATCTGCCCGGATTCCACCATTTGTTTTTTCAATCCCTCATACATCTTGCGCGCGGTATCGGGATCAAGGGTCTCTCCATCAGGCCTGGCCATGGTATGGCGGCGGATGAAATCCAGGCACCACGTCTTTTCCTCAGGGGTGCCGAAACGCTCCGCCAGTTGGATGCTCAAATCTACATAAGTGCCGGTTTTTTGCACGTCCGCGAGTTTGTGGCCAAGATCGATGGCAACGGTATCTGGTGCGGCATTCACACCACGATTCGCGGTGTCGATGAGCCGCCGGGTCGCCAGATCTTGTTGATAGAGGTCGCGGTTGACCCAACCGCTGTTTTCACTCCAGACCTCGCCGTTCTCATTGACGTCGCCGTCGTTGGGCCGCGACTCCGCAGGCGGTGCCTCGGTGGCGGGCGGTGGTTCGGGAGCGGGTGGATCAATGCTTGGCGCACCGGTGCCTGTGACGAGTGCAAGGGCGTCTTTGAAATCGGATAGACTCAGCCCCATGCTCTGCATCAAGAGCCACGACGCGAGACCCGCGAGGAGACCGGTCGCCGCCACCGCGCCGGCAAGCGCGGCGGGGGTGGCGGGGGTGGCGGGGGTGGCGGGCGTGGCGGGGTCCGCCGTGCTTTCTTCGGGGTTGTCGGAGGGATCTTGTGTTTCGTTAGAATCCAGTGCCGGATCGGCATCTGTTAGGTCGCCGCTCTGCGCATCGCTGGAAGTTTGGGCATCCTTGCTAAACTTCTGTGATGACTGGAGTTCTCCCACAGGAAGTTTGAACTCGGCACCAAAGGAATAAAGATTGGGTTCCTGGTCGCGCTTTTTCCACCCGCCGCCATAGATGAACTTGATGCCGCCGCCGGCGATCTGGACAGTTGTGGATTCCCTGTCCAGGCAAGTATTTTCGGTCATTTGGACAGTGATTTTCAGAATTCCTTCGGCGTTGGCCTCTCCGGTAAAAGTGCCCTTGTAGTATACCTGCATGTATTCTGCGTCGTTGCTGTCCTTCCAACCCTCATACCAGTTGCGTGCTTGATACTCATAGGTGCCTGACAAATGCCCTTTGTCATAAGTCGCCGCGAATTTTGTATCGGACTTGATGACCACGGTGCCACCATCCTTAATTGGGTGACGAGACGTGCTGGATTCACCCGCCGTGACCTTGCTGCCGCGAAAACGGAGAATGAATTTGCCTGTGAAATCCTCCTCCTTGACGTCCTGATGCAGAAATCGTGTCCACCCGCGAGTGGCCGCCACATCGAAATTTTTGGGCAGGAGGAGCAGGACATCATCGGCCGCGGCGCGAGGGGCGCAGGCGGCGAGGCTGGCGAGCACGGCGAGAGCCACCATCCAATGACACAAAAATCGGCATTTCCATCGTCCTAACGATTTGCTAGATATTGGCTGATGTATCATTTCAACGGTTGTCTTGCGCGGGGCGCGATGGGTTGATGGGAAGCCGATCTCGTCGCCACCGAATTGAGGGGTCACCTCAGTGGCGACAAGCGGGCAAGCTGACATTGCGTGGTAAAGCCGTCATGCCTGCCAGTATGCATAAAAGCGATTTTGATTTCATCAACTGCTAGGAATTTTTTTGATTTTCTTTAAGGAATGTGAAGTTCACTGGTGCGCATGACGCATGCGGCTTGGATGAGCCTATCCATCAGATTGATGTTCATAATCTGCCAGATTACACAGTCGTTCAGTCATGACTAGAACATTTATGAAAATGGAAGGCATCGGTTTCTCAATGAGACTGAACGGCCCTCGCCGCTTCCCGGTCTGCTCTCTGCGGGCTCTCATGGAGCAAAACTGGAGGCATTCCGGGGTCTTGATCTTCCAAGCGAATTTGAGGCAGCACGCAGTCCAATGAATGGCCAATGACTCAACGAGCGGCAGACTCCGCCCGCTGAATGCCCATGAATGGATCCTAACAGCTTATCATTGACCTCCCATGACCTCCCATGACCTCCCTTGACCTCCCATGACCTCGGTGGCCGGAGTCCACCGCTCCTTGAGAAGATGCTCAACGGAAAATCGCCACTCCTTGTTAGATAACAAAAGGCAAAGCGCCTGCTCTCCCCAAGCGGTTCAGTCAGCGCAAACCCAATGGCGGCCCAAGGATTTCCCGCATAAGCACCGCCCGGCGAATGTCGTTCCGGTTGTGCAAACTGGCGCGGAGCCCGCCTTTGACATGCGGGACCGCGTGGACATGGCGTTGGGCAGCGGACACACGGGTGCGGGTTGCGGCCGCGCCACCTGTCGTGGTGGCCTTGGCGGCTTCGCGTGGGGGTTCCTGTTTTTCTAACGGGTCGATCGGGTTAGTCAGCCGCTCAAGCAGAGCGGCCGTCTGATAGAGCCCACCCAATGGGGACGAGGGCACAGGCGGCGGCCTTGGCGGTGAAGCGCTTTGTCCTGCCTTGGGTGACGGCATCGACGGCACCGCCTTGGCCTGCGGCCATCCATCGTCAGGGCCGGACATCTCGTCTTCCCCCATGATTTCCCGACGCGCCTGTCGCTCATCTTGTTCCGCGCGATTCGCATCCATGCGACGCTTCGCCCACGACCCAAGCGCCAGCACAACCAACACCACAATTTGAAAATGATCAAAAATCCAGTTCATCACGAGATGCGGTTATGCGATACGGCATGATCCCTTGCCAAAGAATGAAATTCACTTTTCTGGTTTGAATCCATGACCCATGACCCATGACAAAGAACTAATCTCCCTTGGCGATGTTGCCGCGCATTTGGGTGTCCGATTTGACATTTTCCATCCGATAATAATCCATCACGCCGAGATGACCGCTGCGGAATGCTTCGGCAATCGCAAGCGGCACTTGCGCTTCCGCCTCGACCACTTTGGCCTTCATCTCCGCGACGCGGGCGATCATTTCCTGTTCGAGCGCGACAGCTGCGGCACGGCGGATTTCCGCCTGCGCTTGGGCCATGTTTTTATTGGCCTCGGCCTGCGCTTCCTGAAGCTTGGCCCCGACATTTTCACCCACATCGACGTCGGCGATGTCGATCGACAAAATTTCAAAAGCGGTCCCCACATCGAGGCCTCGGTGCAGCACCACCTTCGAGATGCTGTCCGGCGATTCGAGCACGGTCTTGTAGCTGGCAGCCGAACCGATGGTAGTGACGATACCCTCGCCGACGCGGGCAATGATGGTCTCCTCTTTGGCACCACCGACGAAGCGGTCGAGATTGGTGCGCACCGTGACGCGCGCACGGACTTTCACCTGGATGCCGTCCTTGGCTACGCCGTCAATAGTAACACGCCCGGACGCGGGATTCGGACAATCGATGACTTTTGGATCGACCGAAGTGCGCACGGCTTCCACCACGCTCTTGCCCGACCCCTTGGTGGCCAGGTCAATAGCGCAGGCCCGGTTCCAATCCAAAGTGATGCCGGCTTTTTGGGCGGCGATCAGCGCCTGGATGGTGGGCACGACATTGCCCCCTGCTAGAAAATGCGCCTCGATATCATTGATCGGAATATCAATGCCGGCCTTCTTGGCCGTGATCCGCGCATCCACCACCATGCCATACGGCACTTGGCGCAACCGCATGGCCACCAAATCAGTGAAACCGACATAAGCCCCCGCAAGCCAGGCTCTTAACCACACACTGAAAAACGAGAGAATGATGCCAAACAACAGCAAGCCGAGAATGGCGAGCACTAACAGAATGATGGTGGGCAAATTGAGCATGCCGCCGTCACGGGACGCGAGGAATGACATCGCGGAGGGAATCAGATGGGAGGAGTGGAACATGGTGGTGTGTATGAGTCAGTGGATGAATTGGTTTTTATTTGCGAAACAATCAAGCGGAAATTGTCAGAACCGATCACTTCCAGCTGCGCGCCCACGGGCACTTGGCCGGATTGACAGAAGGCTTCGTAACGCTGGCCGTTCACCCGGATGTATCCGGTCGGTGAAAGCATCGTGAGCGCCTCGGCAGATTGCCCGACCATCTCGCCAGCTTCACGGCCAAGCGCCGCACTGACGCCGGTGATCTCACTTGTAAGAAAGGCACGCCGACCGAACCGCGTCTTCGGGAGAACACGGAATTCAAGGTAGAACGCGAGACCCGCGAAAACGAACGCGGCAATCACCGCGAGCATGCCGCCGCCCGTGCCGTATTCCATGAACGCCTTTACACAGCCACCAAACATCAACAACCCACCGATCGAACCAAGCACCGCGCCGGGAACGATCACCTCCACCGCCAGTAGCAAAATCCCCAGCGCAAACAACAGAATGATCAATGTCATGACCGAACCTCCACGATCAGTCCGAATTCCGCAACCCCAACGACAAGCAGCGGCGTGCCCGCATCCGCAGACCCCATCGACAACCGTGCCTCGTAACGCCGACCCGCAATCTCCACCTGACCACTCGGGAAAAGTGCCGTCGCCGCAATCCCTGATTGACCGATCAAATCGTTGCCCTCCGGCCCGCTCACAGCACCGGCATGCAAGGCCCGAATCGCCCCGGGCTCTCCCCCGACCGCAGTTTCAAGTACCATCCGGCCCCATAGCCCGCCCCGAGGCAAAAACTTGAGCAGCGCCAAAAACACACCCACGGCCAAAACCACACCGACCATCACGTTGGCCAACGGGCGCAATAGCACGTCACCCGCAAGTGAAATCGGTTCCCCAGGCCACAAATCCAGCATCGCCCACACCAATGATCCTAACATCATGGCGGCTCCCGATAACGCCAGAACCATCACCCCGGGAAATAAAAACACCTCAATCCCCACCAACACCACCCCGAAAAGAAAAACCAGCAAGGGTTCATACCCGGACAACCCCGCAACTTGGTGACCAAAAAACACCACAACTAACAGGACGATACCCGAAATACCGAAAACCCCGAACCCCGGGGTCTTAAATTCGATGAAAAGGCATAAAAGCCCCGCCGCCAGCAGGACCGGCGTCAACGAAGTCAGGTATTGGGCAAGGCGCTCCGACCACGTGACCTCCATCCGCACGAAAGTGTGGTTACCCGGCCCGTGAAGCCTATCTAACAATTCGCCCATGTTCTCCACGATGCCCGCACCTAACAACGGCTGCGGAGGATCCCCATAAAGTTTGACCGCCTCCTGCGCGGTCAGTGAGAGAAGCTCTCCTTTTTTCTTGATGATCGCTTCACCGATTTGAAATTCCGAATCGATATCGATCATAGCAGAGATCACCTGACCCCGGTAACCCTTGCCCTCCGAGACCGAACGGACGCGCGCCTTGAGATAACTGACGATTTTCCCGCGCATGGTGGCATCGATATCACCACCCGTGGAGAGCACGGGCGCGGCGGCACCGATCACGCCGCCCGGCGCAAAGTAAATCTCATCCGTGCCCGCGGAAATAAGGGCCCCGGCGGAAATCGCCTCGCGGTTGATATACGTCACCGTTTTGCCCGGAAACTTCTCGAGCGCCTTGAGGATATCAAAGGTCACATCCAGCGCTCCGCCCGGCGTTTCCATGTCGAGCACGAGCGTGTCCACCTTCTGCTCGATCGCCGCTTTCAAGCCACGGCGCAAAATGAAAAGTTCCGGTTGCGCAATCGGCGCACGCATCGGAATGATCATGACTTTGGCTGGCGACCGTGCCGCCGATCCTGCCACCTCGGCACGTGCGGAAACCACAGACAAAACCGCCAGCACCACCCCGATCATACCTCGTAGAACCTGTCTCACGGCCGACAATATGGCCGCCCGACCCATGACAAGCAAGCCCGTGCCGCATGAAACCGTGCCGCATGAAACCCGCGCATGAAACCCGCGCATGAAACCCGCGCACCGCGCCACCTGCGGATTATTGGAGACTCAAATAATCAAGAAACGACTTGCACCTCCAGAGAGGTCTGCTCGGGCTCGGGCTTTAGCTCGGGCTTTAGCTCGGGGATTTCGGGGGATTTCGCGGGATTTCGGGGGGATGGGATGGCTGGTGAGTGGGGCTTGAAAGAACGCTTCTGGTGTGGGCGTAATAGCTGGGCTTGAAAATTCCCTCCCTCCTTCGCAGTCGTTTTGTGGTGCTGGCGATTTTTATGGTCGCAGCCCTCCCTCAACCCGTTGCAGGTGCTGACATGCATTCGGCGCTCGGGGTCGCTTTTGCGCCGGATGGCAAGACGCTCGCCGTCATCGATGCCACTTGTTTTTCCGTGGTCCTCATGGATCCCATGAAGCGCACGATTTTGCGCGCCATCAAACTGGACGGTGCGCCGTCCGGATTGGCCTGGTCGGGTGATGGCAAGCGGCTCTTTGTCGCGGAATCCGGCAGGAGCCGCATCACGGAACTCGATCCCGCGAACGGCGCGGTCATCCGCCGCCTCAGCACCGGCCGTTACCCGCGCGGGCTGGTCGTTGCGCCCGGCCGCAAGTTTCTGTTAGCCGCCGACTGGGGGTTTGACCAGCTCACGGTTATCGATCTTGCGTCCGGCACCACCAAGGCCAAGCTCCCCGTTGGCCGTCAGCCCACGGCCGTGGCCATCACGCCCGACGAGTCACTCGCGTTTGTGAGCAATCTGCTTCCGGCCACTGCGGCCACAGCCCCCGACACTGCGACGGAGGTTTCGGTGATTGATCTGCAGACTCTCAAAGCAAAGCCCGCCATCCGGTTACCGCTCGGCTCCACTAACACCCGCGGCATCGCCATCAGCGGTGATGGCCGCACCGCCTTCGTCGTCCACACCCTCGGGCGATTCAACCTGCCCACGACCCAGCTCGACCGCGGATGGGTCAACACGAATGCCCTCACTCTCATCGACGTCGCATCGAACAAAATTGCTGCCACGGTGCTTCTGGATCAAGTGATGGACGGGGCGGCCGACCCGTGGGACGTCACGGTGGATCCCGCTGGCCTGAGGTTGTTCATCAGTCTATCAGGCGTGCACCAACTTGCGGTCATCGACCTTGAGCGCCTTCCTGAAATCCTGAAGCAATCACCCGAATTGCTGGTCAATGATCTGGCCGCGCTCTATCGCGGCAACCTGATCCGCCGGATTGACCTTGCCGTGCAAGGGCCGCGCGGCTTGGCCGTTTCTCCCGACAGCAAGCTCATCGCCATTGCGGGTTATTTTTCGGGCAACGTGGTGTTGACCGACCTCAATGGTGGCAATCCCGCAGTGATTCCGTTAGGTCCGCAACCACCGCCGTCACTTGCCCGTCAGGGCGAAGCCATTTTTCATGATGCCGGCCGGTGTTTCCAACGATGGCTCAGTTGTGTTTCGTGCCATCCGGACGCCAGGGCGGACGGACTCAATTGGGATTTGCTGAATGATGGCCTCGGCAACCCGAAAAATGCCCGTTCTCTGGTTCTGGCCGATCGGACACCGCCGCTCATGTCACATGCGGCGCGCTCGAATTTGGGTGCCTGTGTGCGTGCCGGTTTCGTTCACATTCTTTTCACCGAACCCAAGGAATCGGATATCGAGGCCGTCGTTGCCTATATCAAATCGCTCAAGCCGGTGGTCAGCCCGTATCGCAAACCGGACGGATCCCTGACCGACTCCGCCGCACGCGGTGAAAAAATCTACAACAATCCGCAAGTTGCCTGCGCCAAGTGTCACCCGGGCCCGCTTTTCACCGATCTGGCCATGACCGATGTCGGCACCAGCCGGCCATTCGACCGCGGCGTCAAAACTTTCGACACCACGTCGCTCGTCGAACTCTGGCGCACCGCACCCTATCTCCACGATGGCAGCGCCGTGACCGTCCGCCAAATCTTGGTCGAACAAAATAAAAAAGACCTACACGGCGTCACCTCGAAACTCACGCCCGCCCAAATCGACGACCTCGTCGCGTATTTGTTGTCTCTCTAACAGAAAAAACAACGTCGTGCAAGCGATCCCGCTGCGCCTTTTTTTTGGAGTGCTGGTGCTAACAATCGGCGTCCACTCCGCATTGGCCGATGTCCGGAGCGAGGTTCTTGCGCGGGCTCCGGCACTCAAGGAAATTGTCTTCGCCGTGCGGAAGCCTGGCCATGATGGCCATTGGTATGCCAACTTCGGCTATTACGGTCCCGATGAAGCCCGCACCACCTATCTGCCCGGTGCTCGTCTCTGCAAACTCGACCTAGCCAGCGGTCGGGTGACGACTCTGATCGACGATCCGTTAGGCGGCATCCGCGACCCGGTCCTCAACCATGACGCCACGCGCATTTTGTTTGCGTGGCGCAAAGGGGCGGAACCTTACTATCACCTCCACGATTGCCGGCTCGACGGCACGGATCTACGCCAACTCACTGACGGGCCGTGGGATGATTTCGAACCGTGCCATCTGCCCGATGGCGGCATTGCCTTTGTTTCAAGCCGCTGCAATCGCTGGGTGAATTGCTGGCTCACCCAGGTCGCAACGCTCCATCGCTGCGACGCGGACGGGCGCCACATCGAGGCGATCTCCGCGAATCTCGAGCAAGACAACACCCCGTGGCCATTGCCCGATGGCCGCATTCTCTATCAGCGATGGGAATACATTGACCGATCGCAGGTGCATTATCACCACCTCTGGACCGCGAACCCGGACGGCACGCAGCAAATGGTTTACTATGGAAATCTCACACCAGGCATCCTGATGATCGATGCAAAACCGATCCCGCAGTCGGATCAAATCGTCTGCATTTTCTCACCCGGTCACGGCCTGAAAGAACACGCCGGGCAAGTCGTGACCGTCAACCCGAGGCTTGGGCCGGACGCCCCCGACGCCGCCCGCATTCTAACACCCGCAGCGGATTTTCGTGACCCGTGGCCCTTGGCAGGGGACGCGTTCCTCGTCGCACGCGGCGCGGAATTGCTCGCGATGGACGCGTCCGGCGCATGCGCGCCACTCGTCACTCTCTCCGAGCCCGACCGCAAAGCTGGCTTCTGGGTGCACGAGCCGCGCCCGGTGCTGCAACGCCCGCGGGAAACCGTCATCGCCCGCCGTTCTGATCCCGCGCTGGCCACCGGAACATTGATGTTATCTAACATCCTTGAGGGCCGCAACATGAAGGGCGTCAAACCCGGGGAAATCCGTGAATTACTCATCCTCGAACCGCTGCCAAAACCGATCAACTACACGGGCGGCATGGATCCCCTGACCTACGGAGGATCATTCACCCTCGAACGCGTCGTCGGCACCGTGCCCGTCGAACCCGACGGCTCGGCCTACCTCGAGTTGCCCGCACGCCGCAGCTTCTTCTTTGTCGCGCTCGATGAAAACCACCTCGCGGTCAAACGCATGCAAAGTTTTCTCACAGTCCAACCGGGGGAAGTCATGAGTTGCGTCGGTTGCCACGAGGCACGCACGCAAACCAGCCTGCCACCGGTCCACGCGCAAGCTTTGAACCGACCACCCAGCCAAATCACGCCGATCGCCGGCGTGCCCGAAGTGTTCGACTACCCGCGCGATATCCAGCCGATCCTCAATGCAGCCTGCGTTGATTGCCATGATTACGTGAAGACCGCACGCGGAGGTCCCCGCGCCGGCAATGTCATTCTATCAGGAGACCGCGGCCCGATGTTCAGCCACAGTTATTTCATGATGACGATCGCGGGGTTATTTTCCGACGGGCGCAACCGCGCGACTAGCAATTATCCGCCGCGCGCGCTCGGCTCATCGGCAAGCCGCCTGCTCAAGCTCATCGACGGCTCGCATTACGGTGCCACTGTGACACCGCATCAGGCGACCCTGCTGCGGCTCTGGATCGATGCCGCAGCCACTTACCCGGGCACTTATGCGGCCCTCGGCACCGGCATGATCGGCGGCTATCAGGAAAACAACCAGGTCGGCACCGACACGGATTGGCCGACCACGCGGGCCGCCGCGCCTGTCATCCACACGCGGTGCATGCCGTGTCACAGCGGCAAGGGTCCGCCGCCGATCCCGCAGTCGCTTTCGGACGAACGCGGGACCTCGTTCTGGCAACCGCAAATCCCCGAACGCTCACACGTCACAAGCCGCCACCTCATCTTCAACCTCAGCCGGCCGGAGCAATCGATGGTTTTGTTAGCCCCGCTCGCACGCGACGCCGGCGGCTATGGACTCTGCCGCAGCCCGGACAAGCCCGCGCCCGTTTTTGCCAACACCGAGGACCCCGGCTATCAGTCACTTCTTGCCATGACCACCGCCGGCAAAATCCACCTCGAATCGATCACCCGCTTTGACATGCCGGGCTTCAAACCCCGTCCCGCCTATCTCCGCGAAATGAAACGCTACGGAATCCTTCCCGCCGACCTCCCGCCCGACGCCGCAATCGATCCCTATCAGACCGATCAACGCTATTGGCAATCCCTCTGGCACCGAGCGACTGCAGCGACCGTGGATTGAAAAAGGCAAATGGACGCTGATGAACCGATCATAAGGTCACGGGCGATCCACCCGTGACCCTTTTGGGATCTTCAAATCCCAAGCATTCACTTGTTATTGTTGAACCTTGGCGCGGAGGAAACCCTTGGCGGTCAGACCTGAAGAGCCAACGAGGACGAAGCTTTGGTATTCGTAGCCATCCGTTAGGGCGGCCATCGAGCCGGTGATATACGGATCCACAGGAAGAACAGTGCCATCGGGGAAGGTCAATTGACTGCTGCCCTCGATGGTATAGCTAAGACCGTCGACGCTATGGGTGGGGCTTGACCAGACAGCCGCCGGCGTGGTTTTGCGTACGGCGACGGTGAGGATCAATTCCTTACCGGAGCCGCGTGAAGCAGGCACTGCCGTGGATGAGTAGATCTTGCCACGGCTGGCAGGGTCAAGCGGATCGCCGTCGAAGGCAAACTCGGCCAGGTTGGTCACGCCGTCCTTGTCCGGGTCATCATTCGCGCCACTTTCCTTGCCGAGTGTGCCGTCGAGGTGATTGTCATACGCCCAAGCTGAGAACCCGACTAACACCGTGACGTCCACCGTGTCTGTTTGGACGACATCCAACGAATCAGTCACCGTGAGCGTGTAAGTCGTCGTGCTCGTGGGCGAGGCTGTGGGATTCGCCAGCGTGGCATCATCCAAGCCATCGGGAGGCGACCATAGATACGTATAAGTTGGATCGACGCCAGGAGTGCCGCCGCTGGCCGCAGGATCACCGCCGATCCCCACCGAAGGCGATCCCGGACTCACCGTCTTGTTGTCACCGGCATTCGCCACCAAAACCGGCGCCTGATAGGTGACGAGCACTGAGTCTGTCTCGACCTTTGCGTCCGGGCTGGCCGAGTCGGTTACCGTGAGCGTGTAGGTCGTTGTGCTCGTGGGCGAGGCGGTGGGATTCGGCAACGCCGGGTCATCCAAACCGTCCACAGGCAACCAACTATAGGTATAATTCGGGATGCCGCCGCTGGCGGACGGACTGCCACCGCTGATTGCGATATCACCGCCGATCACCACCGAGGGCGCTGCTGCGGACACCGACTTGTTGACGCCGGCATTCGCCACTAACGGATAGCTCACGATCACCGAATCAGTGGCCGGAAGAATCGCGGGATCGGCCGAGTCGGTCACGGTCACGGTGTAGGTCGTCGTGACGCCGGGCGTGGCCGTGGGGTTCGGCACTGCAGGGTCGCTCAGTCCCGTGGCAGGCTCCCAAAGATAGGTATAACCCGGGATGCCTCCACTGGCGGTCGGACTGCCACCGATCACCACCGAGGGCGTTCCATAGGAGACCGACTTGTTGGCACCGGCATCCGCGACCAAGTCGGCTATGTTGATTTTCCACGTGCCAGTCACTTTGAAGTTGTCGATGCCACCGTCTTTGTCGGTGGCGTTGGTCCACCCATACACGCGGAAGGTGACGGGAACAGCGAGGTTGGTGAAAACACCCGGATCGAGCGTGATCTTCGCGCCAACCTGCCACGCCATCGTTGCCGCACCGGCCCCGATGTTCACCGTTGTGTAAGTCGAGTTAGGGTCCTCGATGACATCAGCGGGGGCACTGAGATTGGCGTTCGCGGGATCGATCGAGCAGGTTCCGATATTGGCGGTAAAATTGTCGAGGCTCGAGCGCACTGCCCAATTGACGGGTCCCACTGGGGTGGCGGAATCTTTTTGACGAGCCAAATCGAAGGCAAGAGTGCTCAAAGTCATTTTAGAAACCTGGCCCGACGGGGCCGTGGGAGTGACAGTGACTTGGAAGTAAGCCAGTGGATTGAGCACGGTGCTCGAATCCCAGTCACCCGCGTAGAAAGCACCCGCGATTCCATTGCTCCCGATCCGGGTGCCGCCAACCATCGCAAAAGAACCAAACTGGATGCCCGGCGCATAGGGCACGGGCGTCAGGTCGGTCACCGTGCCATTCACGGTGTTCGTGAACGGATAGAGGGCCGTGAAATCATAAACTTGTCCCAAAGTAGGCGCGGTGATGTCGGTGATGTCCAGGATTGCGGGGTTTGAACCGACGATCGTGTAGGCCGCACTTTCGGTCAGCGTCAGGACAACAGTTTCAGTGCCTTCGTCGAACAGATAATCGTGCAGGACGGGCACGGTGATGGTGGCGCTGGTCACACCCAGGCCGAGGGTCACGCTGCCGGGCAGTGCGGTGTAGTCCACACCGGAGGCGGCCGTGCCCGAGTGAGTGTAATGCACGGTGACCGGGCCGCTGCTCGCGCTAGCCTCCGAACGACTCACGGTGAAGACGCCGTTGACCGGGATTTGCGGAGCCTCCACCGGGCCTTCCTCCGCACCATCAGTGGTCTTGACGATGCTGACCTCGGGTTTGATGCCGTCGGTGATTTCCACGGTGGCGCTGCTCGCAGTTCCGAGCGCGTAATACGGCTCATCCGTGAGATTCACGATGATCGTTTCGTTCGGGGTTTCGGTAAAGATTGCATCCTGATGGATGGCCACGGGGACGATGGCTTCTAACAAACCAGCGCCAATCGTCACAGTGCCTGATAGAGCGGTGTAATCCACGCCGGACTCGGCGGTGGACAAGGCATCGACTGTGTAATGCACGACCAGTGGGTTGCCGGTGCCATTCACGTCGGTGCGGGTGAAAGTGAGGCTGCCATTGACCGGACCGATCTCGGAGCCGTCCACTGTCTTCGCGATCGTGACGACGGGTTTGACGCCCTCGGTGAGGGTCATGGTGGCGGTGGCGGGGTCGCCGAGCGTGTATGCCGCGTTCGTTGATAGATTGAGAACGAGGGCTTCGGCGCCTTCTTCGAAATTATTGTCTTGCAGGACGGGCACCGTGATGGTGGCGGTCGTTTGATTGGCCAAGATGGTCACACTGCCTGATAGAGCGGTGTAGTCGGTGCCGGACTCGGCGGTGGACGAGGCATCCCGTTCATAATACACGGTCAGCGGATACAAGGTGTTGTCGCCGGCACTGCGGGTGACGGTGAAGCTGCCGCTCACCGGCCCGACCTCCGCGCCATCCGTCGTTTTCGCGATCGTGACCTCTGGCTTGACTCCATCGATGATGTTGACCGTAGCGGTGTTAGAGGTACCGATGTCGTAAGTGGCGTCCGGGGTCAGGGTCACGATGACGGTCTCGCTGCCTTCGCCGAAGTTGTTGTCGTGAAGCACCGCCACGTTGATGGGAGTCTCAAAGACGCCAACCGCCAGCGTCACAAGACCCGACGAAAGCGCAGTGTAATCCGCGCCGGCCGTGGCAGTGGACGCCGCGTCCGTGCTGTAATACACGATCAACTCGGTGTCCGCGACATCACGGCTGACCGTGAAGACCCCATTGACTAGGCCCTCTTCATTCCCGTCAGTGGTGGCCGCAATCGTGACGACAGGCTTCTGGGCGGTGCTGCCAACCACTTCCAATTGAATGCTGTTCGTGCTCGCATTGAAAGTGATGACGGAATCGGGATAGGCACCCAAGCCAGTGCCAATCACTGGCAATCCACTGTGGACATTGGCCGCATCAAAAGTGAACAAGGTGTAAAAGCCTGGAGCCAGACCGCCGGCGTTAGTGAAGTTCATCACATTGCTGTTGAAGGTCACGCTGACGGTGTCCGCCGTCAGCCCGGTGAAGGCCAACGCGTCGCTGCTGCCCGGCGTTTCGATGGTGCCCGGCAGACCGAGATCCATTGCAAACACCGCGCCGCTCGCAAATGCGGCCGTCTTGCCGACGCCTGTCAGGTTGTTCGTTAAAGTGCCGATGCTGGCACCCGGAGCCACCGTGCCGCCCGTGCTCACCGCCAGCGAACCGATCAGCGTGCCCGTGCCACCCAGCGTGCCCGTGCCACTCACCGTGGTGGTGCCCGTGCCCGTGCCGCTATCGACACTGTTATTCACTAACAACTTGCCCGCGCTGACCGTCGTGCCCCCCGCATAGGTGTTCGCGCCGGTAAGCGTCCACGTGCCGTCACCGGTCTTGGCCAGTGAGGTGGTCGCGGCGGAGTTTCCATTGACCACTCCCGAAATGGTCATTGTCTGGCCGACGCTGCCATCCAAAGTTGCCGCGACAGTCAAGCCAACCACTTTGGTGCCCAGATCCACCGATGCGACGGTGGTGTTAATGCCGGTGCCAACAATAGTGGCTCCCACTGAAACGGTGTCAACCGAAGCGAGTGTCACACTGGTGGCACCGATGACATAATTAGCGGCCACAAGTGTATAACCCGAGTTATTGACGATTTCACCACCGAGGGTGTTGGCTCCCGTGCTGGTGCCGGTCAGAGTCAGCGTCTTGGTTCCCACTCCGGGGCCTTTGACACCTCCAAGAAAACTGATAGGTCCCGTGCCGGACGCGTCCAGCGCGCCGCCGCCGGTGGTGCCCACCAGTTTGAGACCGCGGTCGGTGCTGTGGCCGCCACCGATAGTGCCAATGTATTTCAAGGTACCTGCGGTAGCAGCACTGCCCAAAGCAATAACTTCCTTGGTGCCATCCACGGTGATAGGTTTGCCAAAAGCACAGGCCGTCGGTGTGGCGCTCTTGTTTTCCACCGAATTGAATTCCAGCGTGCCGTTCTGCACCGAGGTTGGGGTGGCGTAGGTATTGTTGTTCGTCAGTCGCCAGGTTCCGCTACCCGCTTTGACGAAACCTAACGTGGACGAATCACTGACAATTGCGGCCAACACGCCCATACCCGTACCGGAGAAGCTGGTGAGTTTTAGATCCCAGGTCGAACTCGCGGTTCCAAGCGTCAGGGTCGAGCCAACCGTCATGTTGCTGCTAATGATGCGGGCGCTGGTATGGTTGACCAAGCCGTTTCCTTGAAAGGTAAGGTCAAAGCCGCCATTAAAAATAATGGCATCGCGGTACCAAAGACCGCTGGCAACCACCCGGTTCGCACCTATAGGTGTGAATGTAACCCCACCGGAATTGTCCAAACACACGGTCGTGCCAGCCCCGCCAAATGGATTGTCCATAGCGATCTGGACGGTGGCCTTGCCTTTACCGTTCGTCGTTGCGTTGCCCAGTGTGAACCCATTGATGGTATTGGCGGTAGACGCCGCGAACTTGAAAAGTGTGCCGGCATTGGTCGCAACATTGAGGTAGCTCAATTTACCGGGGCCTTTGAGTTGGCCGTTGAAGATGATGGGGTTGGCCGTGGTGGTGCTGAGCGTGGTATCTACCGCCAGTTCCAAGACGTTATTGAAGGTGACGGCGTTGGCCCCAAAAACCATCTTGGGGGCGGTGGCCGTGTTGAACCGGATGGAATTGCCGCCCAGCGTCATGCCAGAAACATTGAACGTCATGGTATCGACATCAAACAAATCACCAAGGTTATTGTTAGAAACCTGGCTGTTGGTGTTGCTTGAAAAAACAATGGCATTGGCCACGTTGGTCGTGGGTGCCGCTCCCTCAGACCAGTTGCCGCCCGCACCACCGTTGCTCCAGTTGCCGCTGGTGTTGCCACCGTTCCACGTATAAGTGGCGGCCAAAGCGCACGGCGAAGCGAGGAGCGCGGCGGAAAGGACGACCCGAGAAAGGCGGGAGCAGGGGATATTCAAGGTTTTCATGATAGGGTTGAGTTGGGATAGAAAGAGCGGAGAAATGATTTCACCAAGACTTTCCACAAATACGCCGGGTTTCCGACTGAAACAAAAAAAAATTTCCATTGGAGGGTGTATTAAAACAATACAACGCTTTAAAAGAAGCGCAGGCACGCAGATGAAATGACGCCTCAAGGAGAGTGGGCGTCTCGCCCCGCATCTCTGCGGCCCACTGGACGAGAAGCCCATCCGATCTCAACCCGAATCCCGAAATGGAAACCACGAAACAAACGCATCTCACGAAATATGAGAAATTGAGAATGCCGCATGGAAAATAGGCAGCGGGCAGGATGCCCGCCACTGCAGTCGCTGGACGTCCAGCCTTCTTCATGATGGCCCATTCCGGGCGGGTGATTTGTCTTAGCATAATACACGCACGAGGGATTGCTAGGTGATAGATGGCCCTAAGTCAGTGGCGTAGGATGGGGTCGGCGCGCAGCGCGCCACTCACCCACCACCCCACTACCGTCATGCATGTCATACCTCTTCACACGGCTCTTTCTCATGAACCCGCGCACCGAGGACGGGGCGGGATTTTCCGGGTGGCGTTCAGCGCCCCGGCAATTCTGTTAGGCAGCACCCTATGGGCATTTGCGGCGACGGAGCCTGTGGTTTTGGAGAATTACAAGGGTGGGGAAACGATCCGTTACACGGTGCCCTTGATTCGCGGCACTTTGGCCGACAAGGACCTCACCACGGTGGAAGTGGTCAATGAAAGTTCGAAGCGCGACACGGCGCGGATGACGTGCCTGGCGTATGGCGGGCGCTTCAAGGCGCTGACCGAGCTGGTGCCGGGCGTCAACCACCTCGTGATCCAGGCGGGCAAGCACCGGAAGACTCTGGATCTCACGTATCAACCGCAGACAAACGCGAATGTGGTGCGCATGGTGTATGCGGTGGACAGCACGGGTGACACGACCTACCAGACGCCGATCAAGGGCGACGCGCAGGATTACGTCGGCAAGCTGGGCACGATGATGTTGATGATGCAGACATTTTCGGCGGAGCGGATGAACGACATTGGGATGGGTCGCAAAACGTTCAACCTGGAGCTCGACGCGAATGGGAAGGTCAAGGTGCACGTGATGAAGTGCAACAAGACCGCGCAGGAGGTCTTCACCATGGGCGGCGGTCGTGGAAAATTGTTCAGCTATCTCGCCGGACAAACGAACACGAACCTTCCCTCGAAAAACTCCCGCAACGTCATTTACGCAGGCTTCTCGCGCTTCAATCCGGAAACCAAACAAAACATGGCCTACACCGCACTCGGCGGCGGCAACACCGCCGTCTTCGGCGGCACTAACATGTATTGCTACCCGTCGCGGCTCGCCGATATCCAAAAGGCATTCATGAATGCCACCCCGATCGACACCGACAACTTTTCCAGCGACTCGGCCGGGCGACACGCATTCTGGGCGAATGCCTCCACCAGCATCGGCGCCACCTTGCACGAAACCGGCCACACGTTCGACCTGCCCCACGTCCGCGATTGGACGGGCGTCATGTCGCGCGGCTTCGATTTCTTCAGCCGGTTTTGGACGCTGCAGGAAGCCCCCAAGCGCGGGCAAACAAAGCTCACCGACTTCAAGGAAGACCGGGGCGCCAAATGGGAACTCGGCAGCGCCGCTTTCCTCAATTCGTCGCCATGGTTCGCCCTCGATGCCCGCGAATACCCGAAGGAAAACCGCATCCAAGCCCGCCTCGGCAGCTCGCCCGATTCCTTCATCGTGGAATCCCCCGATGGCATCGGCGCCGTCATCCTCGGCCGCCCCGGCCTCGTCTCGGGCGCGGTGCCCATGGACTGGACCAAACCCGCACCCAAATCAGTCGCCGTCACCACCCAGATGTTTGATCCGAAAGATGACGAGGGCGGCAAGGCGTGGTTGCGCATCATCGACTCCCAGGGACATGTCAAAAATGTGCCCCTCAAAAACCTGCGCGCACCCACCCCCCCATCCCCCGTGAAAAAATAACAGCTTCTATCCCATAAGGATCCCGGATATCTCGTCCCGGTTGTTTGAAAGAGAGGAGGACGGGATGTCCTCCCTCCTTAACCACGACCCCACTGCCTCACCTCTTTGACCCATCAGCCTCCCGACTCACATGACTATTACAGGCGGCGAGCGGCGGGCAGGATGCCCGCGCCACGCACCACGGTGGCCCGGG
>CAIYYV010000026.1 GCA_903930425.1 Akkermansiaceae bacterium
CCGGAAATGGCGGCAGCCTATCTGGGCGGCGCGGAAGAAGTGGCCAATGAGGTCAACTCTGAAAGTGCCCGCAAAGGTTGGGAAACCCGCCGCGCCAATGGCTGGGTGCCAGCCCCACTTCTCATTACCACCCAAGAAGCCGATGCCGAGCTGAACAGAGGGTTCTTTGTGGAGAATCAAGCAGGCGAAAAAATCCGCTTCGGTGCCGAGCTGAAACGGAAGCTCGATGACAAGGTCATCAACGATAATGACCGGACTGCTAGAAAGAAGCGACTGCGGTGGGCTAAACTCGCCGTTGCCGAAGGCAGCCATGAAACCACAAACCGCCATGGCAATGTCCGCACGGTTTACGCCAAGACTTTCCGCCAAGGAACCAAACACCAGGACACTGAGGTGATCGTTGATACGATCAACGGCTATGCCTGGAACATCATGGTGAAAGGAGGGTCGGCCAATGTCATCCGCTGAAAACAATTGCGGACGCACCTTGGAAGATGCGTCCGCCGTTCACTGCAACCCATTCACGGACTCCAGCCGAAGAGTCATCACCAAACGCGGTGAACCACTGGATAACTCCTTCGACCCGGAAAATACCACACTCCCCGCCTCCTTCAACTCCAAAATGAAACCCAACTTCCTCAAGTCAATTTCCCTCTTCATCGGGAAGATCCTTCCCGTGCAGTTCGCAAAAAATAAGCAGGTAGTGAAGCCCCTTGGGGCCGAGGGACAAATCCCGCGCAATGGCCCGCATCAGGCTGGCCCCCTGAACGCCGCGTGCCGTCCAGGAGAAAAGGAAATGGCCGCTCTCGTGGCGTATGACCTGGGAAATTCATCCGCCCTCAACGAGCTTATCAAGCAGGGCTATGTATTCGGGTTCGTGAATGAAGCCGTCCGGTTGTTCCATGAGATCTCCAAACGCGACGAGGCTCCCGGATCTATCATGCGCGAGTGTGTGGCCAACGCCACCGACACCCGCGAGGCCGCGCTGGCCAATGCGGCGGATGCGCCGGTGGACGGCGGGGAGGACGCCTGGATCAAGGTGGCACCCTACGGCACCTATCCGGGCAGCAAGCCGGGCCGCCCGCAGTATTTCACCGAACAGGAAGCCAATGCGATGGTGGCGGAATTCACCAGCCTGCGCGGCAAGGCCGGGCGGCTCTTCCGGGGGATCCCGATCTACATCGGCCACCCGGATGTGAACCCGGAGCTCTACACCGATCACCGCCGCCTGGGCAAGCTGATCGACCTGCAGGCGCGGCCGGACGGCCTCTACGGCGAGGCCGCATGGAACGCCCTGGGCGCGGAAAACCAGCGCGAGGGCTACTGGGTCTACCCATCTCCCCGCTGGGACGCGCCTCTGGGCCTCAAAAATTTCCGCCCGGACCGCCTGATCAGCCTGGGCCTGACCAACCGCCCGCGCATCGCCGAGAGCGAGCCCGTCACCAATTCTCTTGATACCGATTCTACCAGCGACGGTCACAGACCGCCGCTACAACCGCAAACCATCATGGACCGCAAACTACTGACCGATAAACTGGGCCTCGACGTGACTGCCACGGATGAGGAAATCATACAGGCCATCGTCGCGCTGCAAAGCACCGCCGATGACGCCAAAGCCAAGGAAACCACCCTCACCACCGAGGCCGAAACCGCCAAGACCGAAAAGGAACACTTCGCGAACTCGCTGACCGTGGCCGAAGGGAAAATCATCACCCTGGAAACGGCGGTCCAACAACCCCCATTTCCCCGCCCTACGGTCCGGCCACCGACTCTTTCAACGGCCTTTACATCAACAGCAATTTCTTTGCAACCAACCCCCATTTCCCCGCCCTACGGTCCGGCCAC
>CAIYYV010000027.1 GCA_903930425.1 Akkermansiaceae bacterium
GATTGCCAGGAAGGGGCCATCACGAAGCTCGAAATTTCTCTCAAGCGCAGCGATCCTCGCGCCCTCGTTCAGATGGCCACCGGCTCCGGCAAGACCTACACAGCCATCACTGCCATCTATCGGCTTTTGAAACACGCCGGAGCCAAGCGCGTCCTTTTCCTCGTCGATACCAAAAACCTCGGCGAACAGGCGGAACAGGAAATGATGGCCTTCACTCCCAGTGACGATCACAGGCATTTTCACGAGCTCTATACCGTCCAGCGCCTCAAGTCCTCCTACATCGCCGCTGATAGCCAGGTCTGCATCAGCACCATCCAGCGCATGTATTCCATCCTCAAGGGCGAGGAACTCGATGAATCGTTAGAGGAAATCAACCCCGCCGAGCAGATTACCCGGCCGAAAAAACCGCTGCCCGGCCTCTATAACGAGAACATCCCGCCCGAGTTCTTCGACTTCATCGTCATCGATGAGTGCCACCGCTCGATCTACAATCTCTGGCGGCAGGTGCTCGATTACTTCGACGCCTTTCAGATTGGCCTAACCGCCACGCCGGACAACCGCACCCTTGGCTATTTCAACAAAAACCTTGTCTCCGAATACACCCATGAGCAGGCCGTCGCCGATGGTGTGAATGTGGGCAACGAGATCTATCTCATCGGCACCGCCATCACCGCAGCCGGGGCCAAGATCAAAAAGGGCCTGCTCGTCGAGAAACGCGAAAAACTCACCCGCGCCAAACGCCTTGAACTCCAGGACGAGGATGAAACATACAGCGCCAAGAAACTCGACCTGGAAATCGTCAACCCCGATCAGATTCGCACCGTGGTTCGTGCCTTTCGGGACAAACTCCCGGAAATTTTCCCAGGCCGGATCGACAGCGATGGCAAACACGAGGTACCCAAAACCCTCATCTTCGCCAAGACCGACTCCCACGCCGATGACATCATCCAAACGGTTAGGCTGGAATTCGGCGAGGAGAACGCGTTCTGCAAAAAGCTCACCTACAAATGCCCCGAGGACCCCAAGTCCGTGCTCCAGGAATTCCGCAACGCGTATTACCCGCGCATCGCCGTCACCGTTGATATGGTTGCCACCGGCACCGATGTGAAACCGCTCGAATGCCTGCTGTTCATGCGCGACGTGAAAAGCCGCAATTATTTCGAGCAGATGAAAGGCCGCGGCACCCGCACCCTCGCCCACGACGACCTGAAAAAAGTCACGCCCACCGCCGTCAGCGCCAAAACCCACTATGTCATTGTGGATGCCATCGGCGTCACCACCTCGCTCAAGACCTCCAGCCAACCGCTCATCACCAAGCCCTTCGCTTTGCTCAAGGATCTGGCCATGGGAGTGATGATGGGCGCGAATGATCCCGATACCGTCAGCACGCTGGCCGGTCGCCTTGCCCGCCTGGAAAAACAACTCGACGCCAAGGACCGGGAAAAAATCGCGGAGAAAACCGGCGGAGTCCCGCTCACCACCCTTGTTGGCGATCTCCTCAAAGCCATCGACCCCGACGTCGTCGAGTCAAAAGCCTTGCAGCTCGCCGGCCAGGAGGAAGGCACCGATCCCGGCGATTTCCACCGCGAGCAAGCCCGGGCGCTCCTCGTCAAAGCGGCCGCCAAACGTCTCAACGGCCCGCTCGTCGAACTGCTCGTCGATATCAAGCGGGAAAAAGAACAAACCATCGACACCCATAACCTCGACACCCTGACCCAGGCCGAGTGGGCGGGCGATGCCCAGGCCAATGCGGAATCCCTCATCGCTGATTTCGCCGCCTATCTGGCAGAAAACTAGGATCAGATCGAGGCGCTCGCCATCTTCTATCAGCAACCGCAGCGCCGCCAGGAGGTCACCTTTGACATGATCGGCGCGGTCATGGATCACCTCCGCAGCCATGCCCCCAAGCTCGCCCCGCTGCGCGTCTGGCAGGCTTACCGCCATTTGGAAAATTATCAGGGAAAACAACCGCTCAACGATCTCACCGCTCTCGTCGCCCTGATCCGCCGCGCCTGCGGCATTGATAAGCAGCTTGCAACCTTTGACGACACCGTCCGCAAGAACTTCCAAAACTGGATCATGCAAAAACATGCCGGCACGCCCGACAAATTCACCCCGGAGCAAACGCATTGGCTGCAAATGATCCGTGACCACATCACCAACTCCTTCCACTGCCGCCGCGATGATCTCGAAATGGCCCCCTTTGACGCGGTCGGAGGACTCGGCAAA
>CAIYYV010000028.1 GCA_903930425.1 Akkermansiaceae bacterium
AGATTCGCGAAATCCGGGCGAGCGAACGCAAGTTCTATCAGAAGATCACCGACATCTATGCCACGGCGATGGATTACAGCCCGGAGGCGGCAACCACGCAGACGTTTTTCGCCACGGTGCAGAACAAGCTGCATTTCGCCATTCACGGGCACACGGCGGCCGAGGTGATCGTGGAGCGCGCGGATAGCGCGAAGGAACGGATGGGTCTAACCACCTGGAAGCACGCGCCACACGGCAAAATCCTCAAGCCCGATGTGGTCGTGGCGAAGAATTACCTCACCGAGGCGGAACTGAAGTCGTTGGACCGGTTCGTCACGATGTATCTCGACTACGCCGAGGATCAGGCGGAGCGGAACATTCCCATGACCATGGAGGACTGGGCCGGCAAGCTCAACGCCTTTCTCCAGTTCAATGAGCGCGATATCCTCGATCATCCCGGCAAGGTGAGCCAGGCGGTGGCCAAGGCGTTCGCTGAAAGCGAATTCGAGAAATACCGGATCATCCAGGATCGCCTGTTCGAGTCGGACTTTGACCGACACATCAAAAAAGCGTTAGAGGAAGGCAAAGACCCGCCATGAGCAAGAAGGCCGGTCCCAAACGCATTGACCCGGAATCATTCCAACCCGCCGTCTGGAAGTTGCATGGCGCCGTCATTGGCGACGACTTGGAGTTCCTTGTATGCCAGCGCCGGTTTTTCCGTGGTGCCACGGTAATCGGTGGCCCCAGGACGAAGGCATTACGTCCGAACATTTGAGTCACCCCGTGGCGATTCAGCTAAATCCGACGCTGGAAGTTCTCCACGCACTCAGACTGACCGAGGGAGTATGGGAAGCCCATAGGCCTGAGGCGCATAACATTTCCGAACGTTGCGCCAAAATCGCTCTCGCGGAAGCCTACCACGGAATAAAAGCAACCCTGGATCTGGTGACATGGAAAGCGCACTTCAGTTCGCAAGGTCCTGTATTGCACGAGCACAAGAACGGCGTGCGGATGCGCAAACTTCTCATCGCTATCTTCTGGGATCATTGGAAACAAGACGGTATCAAAATAGAGGTCCGGCTGTTCATGATGCAACAGCTGGGTTTCCCATGCACGGAACGGCAGCTCAAGCGGTTCGGGACGGATTACGGGCTCTGAGAAAACACGCATAACTGCCGGAATTATCCGGCAACGGTATCGGCATCCCCGTGAAAATGGGAAAATTGGGCGGCGTTATGAACGCCTCGTCCAATCCCAGCCACGCAACGCCACGTCAAGTTGCCAGTCGTTACGCGATCACCGTTCCGACGCGCATCGGAATGTGCCACAAGAACCCGAAGCAAGGAAGGGCGCCACAATGAGCCCTCAGCCACAAAACAAGCCCGACTGGACCGCAATCCGTGCCCGTTACGAATCATCGGACGAGTCACTCCGCCAGGTAGCGGTGCGGTTCGAGGTATCATTCGACACCATCAAGAAACGCGCGTCGCGGGAAAAGTGGCACAAGACCGCCGGGGTTGAAACGGCACCGGTGCCAATTGAAGGCACCAAGAATGGCACCGACACCGCTCATTTCGGCGAAAATGGCAGCACACAAATGGCACCGCTGCCAAAAAGTGGCACCAACAATGGCACCGCCACCGACCTTGCTGCCAAAAATGGCACCTCCGAAATGGCACCGCTGCCAAAAATGGCACCTCGTCTGCCAAAAGTGGCACTGCTGCCATTCCGTCTGCAATCAACTCCCTCGACCGCCTCGCCGCCGTCCAATTCTACGCCAACACCCTCAATTGGGCGATCCACCCGCTGTTGTCACCCGACCGGGGCGAACCGCAGGAGCGCGGCAAGAAGCCTCTCCTCAAAGGCTGGCGCAAGCACATCGCCCACCGTGAAGCGAGCAAGCGTGCCCAACAGGCGGCGGCATTGGTTGGGCATATCAAATCCGACAATCGGATCGTTTCGCATCCCCGGGCGGTTTCGTTCGGCCAACTCGCCGTGGATGCGCGAACCGATGGAAGCCCTGGTCGATCCAAAGATCAGGATCGTGAGCATCATTGCAGCGATCCAGAGCGGGAAAACCAGCGTCGGAGAACTCGGCATCGCCTATATCATCGCCAACCTGCCCGGCCCGACACTCTGGCTCGACCAAACCGACGACGACGCCAAAGACCAGAGCGAGAGCCGGTTGCAGAAACTCTTTGATGAATGCCCGCCGGTGAAGGCGCTCTATCCGGCTAACAGACACAAGAAGCGGCTTTCAACGATTCACTTCGCGAATGGCATGACGCTGTGGGTGCTTGGCGCTCATAACAAAACCAACCTCCAACGCCGGTCGATCCGTTGGCTCATTATGGACGAGTGCTGGCG
>CAIYYV010000029.1 GCA_903930425.1 Akkermansiaceae bacterium
TACGCCCTCGCCGGCGGCGAACCGGAAGTGGACACCCCGAACTTCATCAAGGAGGCCGCCATCCAAGCCATGCGCGACGGCCGGACGAAATATACTCCCGCCGGTGGCATCCCCGAGCTCCGCGAGGCCCTGAGCACCAAGTTTCTAACAGACAATCACCTCAGTTACGCCGCCAATCAAATCTGTGTCACCGGTGGCGCGAAGATGGCCTGCTACAACGCGATCCTTGCCGTGATTAACGAGGGGGACGAGGTGATCATTCCTTCACCGTATTGGGTTTCCTATCCGGAAATGGTGCGCCTGTGCGGCGGCGTCCCGGTCATCGTCGATACCAAGGAATCCACTGGTTGGAAAATGACTCCCGATCAATTTGAGGAGGCGATGACTCCGGCCACCAAAATGGTTATCCTCAACACGCCCGGCAACCCGACGGGTGCCATCTATACCGAAGAAGAACTTCGCGCCCTGGGCGATATCGCACTGGAAGAGGAGATCGTCATCCTATCGGATGAAATCTACGAAAAACTCGTGTATGGAGAATCCAAGCATGTGTCGATCGCCTCGCTGAGCGACGCGCTTTACAACCTCACCATCACCGTCAACGGCTTCTCGAAAGCGTATTCCATGACCGGTTGGCGTCTTGGTTATACTGCCGCTCCCAAACCATTCGCCGAGGCGATCGAAAAGATCCAGAACCACACGACTTCCAACGCGAACACGTTTTCCCAATACGGCGCACTTGCCGCGTTGCAAAGCGACCAGTCGTTCATTGAGGATCTTCGCGATGAATATGACGTGAAACGCCAGTTCATGTTTGCCCGCCTCAAGGCATTGCAAAATATCCGCGTCGTCGAACCGAAGGGTGCCTTTTACTTCTTTGTCTATACCGGCAACACCGGGCTGAAATCGATGAATCTCTGCGATAAATTGCTATCGCGTTACAAAGTCGCTGCCGTGCCGGGAATCGCGTTCGGTTATGACGAAGGGATCCGCCTGAGCTACTGCACCACGCTTGACGTCCTCAATGAGGGCCTCACCCGTTTCGAGCAGTTCTGCCGTGAGCATTGAGCCCATGGCTCTTCACGAGTGCCTCTAGGATGCTCCCGCACGCCCGGTCGTGCGCCCTGTCACGATGGGCTGGTTTTTGACGCGCCGACCTCACTTTCAAGGCGTGCGCGGGCTGCAACTAACAGGGACATTTTTTCCGGCGAGACGGTGGGAAATTCCAGGTTGAGATCCTGGATGGCGGTGACGATGATGTCCGCGATGAGTGCGCGGGCAATGTATTTCCGGTCTGCGGGGATGATATGCCAAGGTGCCCGCCTGGTGCTGGTGGCACTGATGGCTTCCGCGAATGCTTTCTGATAGTCTTTCCAATGTTCGCGTTCCGCGAGATCCGCGTCGGAGAATTTCCAATGTTTTTTCGGGTTGGTCAGACGTTCAATGAATCGTTTTTTTTGTTCGTCCTTCGAGAGATGCAGGAAGAACTTGAGCACTAGGGTATTGTTGCGAGCCAAATGCTTTTCAAAGTTGTTGATATCCTCGTAACGCTTTTCCCAGAACTTGGTGTCAGGCTTGGCGGGTTGACCGCGGCCAAGCCATTCCGGGTGCACTTTGACGACAAGCACATCTTCATAATACGAGCGGTTAAAAATGCCGATGCGGCCGAGCTCCGGAAGGACCTTCATGTAACGCCAGAGAAAATTGTGATTGAGTTCCTCAACGGAGGGTTTTTTAAAACTAAAGACTTGGCAGCCTTGCGGATTCACGCCGGACATGACGTGGCGAATGGTACCGTCCTTGCCGGCCGCATCCATCGCCTGAAAAATGAGCAACACTGAATGGCTGTCGCTGGCGTAAAGCAGTTCTTGCA
>CAIYYV010000030.1 GCA_903930425.1 Akkermansiaceae bacterium
AGATTTGAGAGTTGAGATGAAGTGATCAGCCGACGATTCCGAGGATGTCTGCTTCATTGATGATGAGGACTTCCTCACCGTCGAGTTTGACTTCGGTGCCGCCGTATTTCGAAATGAGCACCTTGTCGCCGACTTTTACGGTGAACTCGATGAGCTTTCCTTTGTCATCCTTGCCGCCGGTGCCGAGGCTGAGAACTTCGGCTTCCTGGGGTTTTTCCTTGGCGGTGTCTGGAAGGACGATGCCGCCAGCGCTGATCGCGTCTGCTTCAAGACGCTTGACGAGGACACGTTGTCCGAGTGGTTTGATATTAGCCATATTGTTGTTTTTGTTGTTGGTTTGCGGTGAGAAGCCACGCCACAGAGGCGGCGTGGAAAGTGTTAGGAGACCGACTCCGGAGAGAGCGGGCGCAGTGCTGTTAGGCGTTGGTGTTTGGTGATGACCGACTTTTTCATGGGCGGGATTTTTCAAGACAGGCGGAACGCCGGTCTTCCGGTCAGTTAATCCACGACTTCCGCGTCGACGACTTTGCCCTTGGCCTGTTTCGGTTCGTTGGGAGTGGATTCGTCCGGGCCGGCGTCAGGTGGCGGGGCACTGGCGGCCTGCGCCTGTTGGGCCGCTTGGGCGAGCGCTTGGAGTGAATTTTCAAGGTCTGCGACCGCCTTGTTGATAGAGTCCACCTCGTCACTGCTGATCGCGTCTTTGACGGCCTTGATTTTTGTTTCGAGCATTTCCTTGAGTTCGGCCGGTGCTTGGTCGCCTAACTCCCCAAGTTGTTTCTCGACCGAGAAGACGAGGTTTTCAGCCTTGTTTTTGGCATCCACTTTTTCGACGCGTTTCTTATCTTCATCGGCGTGGAGCTCGGCATCGCGCTTCGCTTGTTCGATCTCGTCCTTGGAGAGGCCGGATGACCCCTGGATGGAGATTTTTTGTTCCTTGCCGGATTGTTTATCCTTGGCGGAAACGTGGAGGATGCCATTGGCGTCGATGTCAAAGGTGACTTCGATTTGCGGCTCCCCGCGGCGGGCGGAGGCAATGCCGTCGAGCTTGAAGTTACCTAACAACTTGTTATCGGCGAACATGGGGCGCTCCCCTTGGCAGATGCGGATATCCACGGCCGGCTGGTTGTCGGACGCGGTGGAGAAGATCTGTGATTTCTTTGCCGGGATGGTCGTGTTGCGCTCGATCATCGAAGTGGCGCGAGAACCTTCCGTTTCAATCGAAAGCGTGAGCGGGGTGACATCTAACAAAAGCACGTCCTTGACATCGCCGCGGAGCACTCCGCCCTGGATTGAGGCGCCGATGGCGACGACTTCATCGGGATTCACGCCTTGGTGCGGGGTTTGGCCGGCGAGTTCACGCGCGGTATCCACCACTTTTGGCATGCGGGTCATGCCGCCCACAAGGACGAGTTCGTCGATCTGCGCCGCGCTGACGCCAGCTTCCTTGAGGCAATCCCGAACCGGTTTTTGCGTGCGGGCAAAAAGCGAATCCGTGAGTTGTTCGAGCTTGGCGCGGGTGAGCGTGAGCTGGATATGTTTCGGCCCCGTGGCGTCCGCAGTGATGAACGGCAGGCTGATGTCATACGACTGGGTGGACGAAAGCGCGATTTTTGCTTTTTCCGCTTCTTCCTTGATCCGTTGAAGCGCGTCCGGCTGGCCTGATAGATCGATGGATTGATCTTTTTTGAATTCCGCAACGACCCACTGGATGAGCGCGTTGTCCCAATCGTCACCGCCGAGCTGGGTGTCCCCATCGGTGGCAAGCACTTCAAAAACACCGTCCCCAATTTCTAACACCGAGATATCAAAAGTGCCGCCACCGAGGTCATAGACGGCAATTTTCTCATCGGATTTTTTATCGAGGCCGTAGGCGAGCGCCGCGGCGGTGGGTTCATTGATGATGCGGAGCACTTCCAAACCCGCGATTTCCCCGGCGGCCTTGGTGGCATTGCGCTGCGAGTCATTGAAATACGCGGGCACCGTGATGACCGCCTGTGTGATTTTTTCCCCGAGCTTGGCTTCGGCGTCTGCCTTGAGTTTGCCGAGCACCATGGCGGCAATCTCCTGCGGCGAGAATGTTTTCTTTTCGCCGGCGACTTCCACTTGAATGTGGGCATCCCCATTCGATGCGGCGACGATCGTGAACGGCATGCGCTTGTCGGCCGCAGTGAGTTCCGAAAATTTGCGGCCGATCAACCGTTTGGATGAGAAGATGGTGTTTTGGGGATTGGTGACGGCTTGGCGTTTTGCGGCTTGGCCGACGAGGCGCTCCCCATTTTTGGCGAAGGCGACGACCGACGGAGTGGTGCGGGCCCCTTCCGAGTTTTCTAACACGCTGGGTTCCCCACCTTCCATCACAGCCATGCATGAGTTGGTGGTGCCGAGATCAATTCCTAAAATTTTTGACATAAGTGAGTTCCTTTCCAGTGGGCCGCTTGGGCTAACGGGTGAGCACGCCCCTATGCACGCCCTGTGCCATGCCCGCGAATTATTACGCAATGCCTTTATAATCAATGACTTGCGTGGTTTTCAGGTGCGGATCCTCAATTTCTAACAGGTTGCATCGGGACAAAGTGACACGCAGGAGCGGCATCTTTTGTCACGGGTGGGAGAAATGCAGGCCGGGATTTTCCGATCTTGAACTCAGGCGGGACTTGCGATTAGGGTCCGGGACACTTTATGCGAGCCCAACCGTTCCGATGGATCGCACGGGGCGAACCGTTTCCGAAACAGGTGACGGATGCGTCCAGCGCGTTTCCTCCGATTCTTGAACACCTGATCCGCCAACGGGGGCTGCCCGATGGCATGGATCTCGAGGGCTATTTGCGTCCACTTCTCAAGGATCTCGCCGATCCTTTTTTGCTTCCGGACATGCGGGCTGCGGTGGACCGGATATTGCTGGCCATTGATCAAGGCCAGAAGGTTTGTATTTTCGGCGACTATGATGTGGATGGGGTGGCATCGATCGCGCTGATGCGTAAAATCCTGTTAGCTTATGGATTGGAGTCCCGGTATTTTATTCCGCGGCGCGGCCCGGAAGGATACGGTTTGAGCACGGCGGCGATCGACCGTTGCAAGCAGGAGGGACCGAAGCCGGACCTGCTCATCACAGTGGATTGCGGCACGGTTTCCATTCCTGAGGTGGCCGCCTTGAGGGCCGATGGCATTGATGTTCTGATTGTCGATCACCACGAGCCACCCCTCGGCGAGCGGCCGGATTGTTGCGCGCTGGTGAATCCGAAATGCGGCACTGCCTTTACGTATTTATGTGCTGCCGGGGTCGTGTTCAAGTTGGGTCACGCACTGATGAAAACCCGCAAGACGGATCTCAACCTCAAGGAAATGATCGATCTCGTGGCCGTGGCCACCATTTCGGACATCGTGCCGATGATCGGTGAAAACCGCCTGATGGTTCGCCACGGCCTCAAACAACTATCGAACACCCTCAACCCCGGCCTGCGCGCTCTTCAGGAAGTCACGGGCATGCATGGCGCGGCATCATCCATGGATGTCGGATTTCGGCTCGGTCCGCGGCTCAATGCGGCTGGGCGGATGGACAAGCCAGAGGACGCGTTGGCGATTCTCACGACCGATTGCCGCCGGATGGCCCACGAACTCGCCCACAAATTAGATATCTATAACAGGGAACGGCAGACCCATGAAGGATTGATCCGGCGCGAGGCGGTGGAGATGCTCACCCGGGACTTTGATCCGGTGACGGATCCGGTGATCGTGCTCGGGTCCCGGTCATGGCATCACGGGGTGGTTGGCATCGTCGCGTCCCGCTTGATGCGCCAGTATTACAAACCCACCTTCGTGATTGCGATCGATGACCAGGGAGTCGGCAAAGGGTCAGGCCGCAGCATCGACGGGCTCTCACTGGTCGATGCTATCCGCGGCTGCGAGCGCGATTTGATCGCAGGCGGCGGGCACGCGATGGCCGCGGGGATTTCCATCCAGGAAGAAAACCTCGATCAGTTCCGGAAAAACTTTGCGGCTTATGTCATGGAGCACAGCAACGAGGACCAGCGGCAACCGAAGTTGTGGTATGATGCCGAGATTGCCTTTGACCAACTCTCGATGGAATTTCTTTCGAGTTACGACCTGCTGCAACCGTTTGGAAACGGCAACCCCCAACCGGTTTTTGTTTCCCGAGGCGTCCGCCTGAACCGCTCGCCGCAGCACATGAAAAACCACCACTTGCGGCTGATGTTGCGCCAAGGGTATCACGAGCAGGACGCGGTCTTTTTCGGGGGCGGCGAACACCCGTTGCCCGATCCCCCGTGGGACATCGCCTTCACCATCGACCGCAATACCTTTCGCGGCCGCACCACCTTGCAATTGAACATTCAGGATGTGCGCGCGGCCGAAGTGGATGAGTTCGCCGATTGACGCGTCTCGCCGCTTTCGTTTCATTAGCGCAAGCGATGTCTGTTCTTCCTGCCGTGACAAAATCCTTGGTGATGACTCCCCATGAGGCACTCAAACAGCATTTCGGATTTTCAGGATTTTTGGACGGTCAGGAAGAAGTGATCGCGGAAATCGTTGCGGGCCGGGACGGCTTGGTCGTCATGCCCACCGGTGGCGGTAAATCACTGTGCTTCCAAATTCCCGCGCTTTGTTTTGGCGGCGTCACACTGGTCGTCTCGCCCCTGATCGCGCTGATGAAAGACCAGGTGGACGCGCTCGTCGCCCGCAACATCGCGGCCACGTTCATCAATTCCACCCTCACCTGGACCGAACAAAAAGAACGCCTCGACGCCATGCGCCGTGGCGAATGGAAACTCGTTTATGTCGCGCCCGAAAGGTTCCGCGCGGAGAGTTTTCTCAACGCGCTCAATGGCATCGAAATCTCGCTCTTCGCAGTGGATGAGGCGCACTGCCTGAGCCAGTGGGGCCATGATTTCCGGCCAGACTATCTGCGCCTCGGTCGCTCGTTAGAAAAACTCGGCCGTCCGCAATGCGTCGCGTTCACGGCCACGGCCACCCCGATCGTGCGCGATGATATCACAACCGTGTTAGGACTGCGCTCACCGTTCGAGCAAGTCAGCGGGTTCGCCCGGCCGAACCTCATGCTCGCCATCTCCCCAGTCGAAAAGGCCGCACAAAAAAATGAGCGCATGAAGGCCGTGGTCGTCGCCCATAAGACCGGCATCGTCTATTGCGCCACCCGCAAAAAAGTGGAGGCCGTCGCGGAAACACTCGCGAGCTGGGGCCTCAAATGCGTCGCGTATCACGGCGGCATGAGCGACCCGGAACGTGAACACGCCCAAGAGGTCTTCATCAGCCGCAAGGTCGACGTCGCGGTCGCCACCAATGCCTTTGGCATGGGCATCGACCGCGCCGACGTCCGCTTCGTCATCCATTACGAGGTGCCCGGAAGCGTGGAGGCCTACTATCAGGAAGCCGGCCGCGCAGGCCGCGATGGAGAATCCGCCGTCTGTGAACTGCTTTTCAACTATGCTGATACGCGCACGCAGGAATTTTTCATCGAGGGAGCCAACCCGACTGCCGCCACCATCCGCTCGATCTATCATTATTTGCTTGGTGAGGCGGACCGTGACTACGAGGTTCATCGTACACTTGATGAAATCGCCGAAGGCGCGGATGTGAAGAACGCGATCAGCGTGGGAAGCGCGCTCTCGGTGTTGGCCCGGTCCGGCTACCTGGAGCGGTTTGACGTGCCGAAGCGGCGGATGCGCGGGACGCGGCTGCTCAAGCCCGATGTGAGCGCGCGCCAGATCACACTTGATGAGCTGGCGATCGAGGAAAAAGACCGCCGCGACCGCGAAAAACTCAAGGCGATGGTTGAGATGTGTTACTCACGCGTCTGCCGCCAGCAGTGGATCCTCCGGTATTTTGGTGAAGCCAATGCCGGAGTCTGCGGCTGCTGCGATGTCTGCCGCGAAAGCGGTGCCGGAGAAATGCGGGCGCCCAGCGACGATGAGGCCGTGATCGTGCGCAAAGCGCTCAGCGGCGTCGCCCGCATGTCACGCCGCACCCGCAACGGTTGGGAAGCCCGCTTCGGCCGCGGACGCATCGTCCAGATGCTTGCCGGCAGCAAGTCACAGGAAATCGTGGCCGTCAGGCTCGACCAATTGACGACCTACGGTATTTTGCGCGACAAAGGCACGGGTTATCTCAATAGTTTGATGCGTTCTCTATCAGACGCCGGCATGGTATGCACGGTCACGGGAGAATTTCCGCTGATGACGCTCACGCCCTTGGGGGAAACGATCATGCGTGGCGAGGGTTCTTATCAACTCGTCTGGCCGGACCCGGAGGCGGGACGCAAGGAGGTCGCACTCAAGGATCACGGTCATGACGGGCAGTTGTATGCGATGCTGCGTGAGATGCGCGCGAAAATGGCCAAGCGCGACGACGTGCCTCCTTATGTGATTTTCAGCAACAAGACGCTCGAGGCCCTGGCCCGCTACCTGCCGTCTAACACCGAGGAAGCTCTCCAAATTCCAGGCATCGGCACCGCTAAAATCCAGCGCTACGCCGAACCCTTTCTCGAAGCCATCCGTATCTGGAAAAATTCGCGGCACCCCTGAAACCCGTGAACCACCTGATCCTTGCACCCTTCATGGAAAGACGTCCACCCCCCCATACAAAAAAACAGGCCCCGGCGACATTGCCGGGACCTGTGAGTGAGTGGTTTTGAATGGGTGGCTCAATCCTCTTCAGGAATGCGCATCGAGTAGAACGAACGATACACGAAGACGAGGGCGACGAGGAAGAAGAAACCGCCGATCATGTTTTTGACGGATTGGTCTTTCATGGTGACGGCGATTTCCACGGCGAGCAGGCCGAAGAGCGTGGTGAACTTGATCACCGGATTCATGGCCACAGAGGAGGTGTCCTTGAACGGGTCACCCACGGTGTCGCCCACCACGGTGGCGGCATGCAGCTCGGTGCCCTTTTCACGCATGTCGACTTCCACGATCTTCTTGGCATTGTCCCAGGCACCGCCCGCATTGGCCATGAAGATGGCTTGGAACAAGCCAAAGAAGGCGATGCCGATCAGGTAGCCGATGAAGAAGAACGGGCTGAAGAACGGCAGGCCGAGTGCGAAGCAGAACACCACGATGAAGATATTCCACATGCCCTTCTGTGCATACTTGGTGCAGATGGCGACGACTTCCTTGCTGTCCTTGTCGGAAGCGGTGGTGACATCGAGTTTCATGTTCTCCTTGATATACACCACGGCGCGGTAGGCACCGGTGACGACCGCCTGGCAGGATGCGCCAGTGAACCAATAAATCACCGAACCGCCCATGACGAGGCCGAGGATGATCTCGGGTTGCACGATGGAAAGTTTGGCGACCACGCCGCCGAACATGTTTTCCAACAGCATGATGATGCCGAAGACCATCGTGGTGGCACCGACCACGGCCGTGCCAATGAGCACCGGTTTCGCAGTGGCCTTGAACGTGTTGCCCGCACCATCACCTTTTTCGAGTTGATACTTCGCGTTTTCAAAATCCGCGTTGAATCCGAAGTCCTTCTTCAGTTCCGCAGCAATGCCGGCGTGGCTTTCAATCTGGCTCAATTCGTAAACCGATTGGGCGTTGTCAGTGACCGGACCGTACGAGTCGACCGCGATGGTCACGGGACCCATGCCAAGGAACCCGAAGGCGACCAGGCCGAAGGCGAAAATCGGGGCGGCAAAGGCAAATTGGGGCGGCATGATCGCCATGAGGTCGGCATTCGTCGAAAACTGCCAGGCACCAAACATGAGGAGCATGATGATCAGTCCCATCCAGAAGGCGGAGAAATTACCGGCCACAAAACCCGATAGAATGTTGAGTGAGGCACCACCATGCTTCGAGCAATTCGTGACTTCCTTGACGTGCCGCGAGTTGGTGCTGACAAACACCTTGGTGAATTCCGGAATCAGCGCGCCGGCAATCGTCCCGCAACTGATGATGACCGAGAGCACCCACCACAGGTTCGGCAGGGCCGCGCCGCTGAACATGAAGTTTCCTAACAACAATTTGCTGGCCAGAAAGGTCACGCCGATGGACACCGCGGAAGTGAGCCACACCAAA
>CAIYYV010000031.1 GCA_903930425.1 Akkermansiaceae bacterium
CATTCACTGCCGAAATTGCAAATTCTCAGTCCCAACGGACCCGAGCGCACCCCATTTGTGATGACAGGTTTCCTTCCACCCGCCGCCCGCACCGACTCATGAACTGTGAAGAGGAACCACGGATGAACACCGATGCACACGGATCGTATTCATGTGCGTTCATCCGTGGTTCCTCTTCTTTGATTGTAAAAAACAACGCCCTATGAATATCCTCATCCAAAACGCCCGCATCGCTTCGGAAAATTCGCCCACCCTCAAGAAAGGTGATGTTCTGCTATCTAACGGAATCATCAAGGCCGCCGGCCAGGGCCTCACAGCCACCAAGGGCACCCGGGTCATTGACGCCCGCGGCCGGATCCTGTTGCCCGGCATGTTCGACGCCCACGTGCACCTGCGTGAACCCGGCTTTGAATCCAAGGAAACCCTGGCCACCGGCACCGAGGCGGCCATCAACGGCGGTGTCACCGGCGTCGTCATCATGCCGAACACCCAGCCCGCCATCGACTCCGCCACGGTCGTCGGCCAGGTGTTAGAGATCGCCCGACGCACGGCGCGCATCCCGGTCTACACATCGGGTTGTGTGACCAAGGACCGGGCCGGCAAGGAGTTATCAGGCATCGATGGCATGCGTGCGCTGGGAGTGAAAATGCTCACGGACGATGGGGACACGACGAGCGACCCGGCGGTGCTGCTGCGCGCCATGCAATATGCCACCGAGTTTGGGATGTTTTTCGCCAGTCATTGCGAAGCCCACGAACTTGCCGGTCCGCGCGCGCTCAACGACGGTGCCATGAGTTACCGCCTCGGCATCAAGGGATCCCCCGCTTGCGCCGAGGAAATCATCATCGAGCGCGACATCCGTCTCGCCCACGCCACCGGCGCGCATATCCACATCCAGCACGTTTCCACCCGCCTCGGCATGGAAACCATCCGCAGTTGGAAACAACGCGGCGATGTGCGATTGACCGCCGAGGTCTCCCCGCATCACCTGCTTTTCACCGAGGACGACATCGGCGACTACGACACCCACTACAAGATGAACCCGCCACTCCGCACCAGGGTCGACCGTGATGCGTTGGTCCAGGGTCTCATCGACGGCGTCTTCGACCTCATCGCCACAGACCACGCGCCGCACACGCCGTTTGAAAAATCGCAGGACTTTGTCAGCGCACCTAACGGAATCACCGGTCTCGACACCGCGCTCGTCTCGCTCCACCACCACTTTGTCGTCACCGGAAAATTCGGTTGGGATCTCATCGTGAAGCGCTTCTCGGCCGAACCGCGCCGCCTGATGGGCTTGCCGGTGGCAACCCTCGATGAGGGCCAACCGATCGACCTGATCCTCTTCGACCCCGCGAAGGAAACCACCTTCACTCAGGATTTCATGCGATCCAAATCCCAAAACACCCCGTTCCTCAATAAGACCCTCATGGGCCGCGTCGATCTCGTCGTCCTTGGGAAAAACGTGCTGCTGGAACGTTCTTGATTCTTTGATCTAACCGATCCACCGTCTTTTTTATGACCCAACAAAACCCGCTAGAAATCCAATCCCGCCTCGCAAGTGGCACCCTCCGATCGATCCTGCCATCGGTCCTCCCCACCCGCGCCTGGATGATTCTGGGTGCGGTGCTCACCCTCGCCGCCCCGGCCCAGGGCGCGGCAAAAATCGCCAGCGCCTTCACCGACCACATGGTGTTGCAACGAGATCGCCCGCTCGCCGTTTGGGGCAAGGCCGACCCCGGCGAAAAAATCACCGTCAAATTCGCTAAGCAACGCAAGGAAACCGTGACCGACAAGGACGGCCGATGGAAACTCACACTCGACCCGATGAAGGCCAATGCCTCGCCTTCCCAAATGACCGTGATTTCATCGAACGAAAAACAAGCGCTGGAACTCTCCGATATCCTGATCGGTGACGTTTGGCTGTGCTCGGGTCAGTCGAATATGCAAATGGGACTGGCGGAGAGTTTCGACGGCCCGAAGGAGATTGCCGCCGCCACCTGTCCCTTGATCCGGATGCTCATCATGCCGAAAGGCGGATCGAACGTGCCGCGCGAGGATGCGAATCTCGCCTGGAAGCTTTGCTCACCCGCGGTGATGGCCGGCAATGGCGGCTTCTCGGCCGTGGGATATTATTTCGGCCGCGAATTGCAACAAACGCTGAAAGTCCCGGTCGGCCTCATCGATTCAACTGTCGGCGGCACCCCCGTCGAGTCATGGACCCCCCCGCTGGCACCGAACCAACCCGGCGGCGATTTGTTCAACGGCATGATCACTCCCGTCGTGCCCTATGGACTCCGCGGCTGCATCTGGTATCAGGGCGAATACAACCTCGCCCTGTTTGGGGACACGCTCAATTACACCGCTAAAATGAAGGCCTTGATCGATGGCTGGCGCTCGCTCTGGTCGCAACGCGACATGCCATTCTACTATGTGCAATTGGCCCCGCTCGATTGGCAGTCGGCCAACTATCCCAACTACAAGAACCTGCCGGTGTTCTGGGAAGCCCAAACCAAAATCCAGTCCTTGCTTCCCCATACGGGCATGGTCATCACCACAGACGTCACCGATGACCTCACCAACATCCACCCCAAGGATAAAAAAACCGTGGGATCGCGACTCGCGGCTCTCGCACTTCACGAAACCTACGGCCTCACCCAACGCGTCTGCCGCGGACCCGAATTCAAATCCATGCGCATCGACGGCCCCCGCGCCATCATCACCTTCGACGGTTGCGACGGCGGCTTGAAAACGCGCGATGCCAAACCCGTCGATTGGTTCACCCTTGCGGGCGCCGACGGCATCTATCAACCGGCTGTCGCCACCATCACCGGCAAAAACCAAGTCACACTCGTGGCTGAGGCGGTGCCCACACCCGTGACCGCCCGCTTCGCCTGGGACTGCAAGGCGATGGCGAACTTGTGCAATGATGCCGGCTTTCCAGCCAATGCCTTCCGCACCGACCCGCCCGACCCGAATGCCAATCAAAACCTCGCCATGAACAAACCGGTCAAGGTGTCCGGCGGCACCCAGGGACAAATGCTCCCCGCCAACGCCGTGGACGGAGTGACCGACAATTGGTCCGGTTGGCATAGCTCCGGCGCGCCCCAGTGGCTCGAAGTCGACCTTCAAAAAATCTATTCCATCGACCGCATCAAAGTCGTCACCTATTTCGATGGGGTCCGGTTTTATCAATACAAGGTGGAAGCATCACTGGATGGAAAGACATGGCAACCAGTGGCCGATATGAGCGCAAACACCCGCATCTCCACTGAGACGGGCGAGACCGTCCGGTTTCCCGCCATCAAAGCGCAATTCGTCCGCGTGACCTTGCTCAAAAATAGTGCCAACACGGCCTTGCACCTCAATGAATTGCTCGTGTTTGAAACCGGGACTCCCGTGAAGCCCTAACAAAATTCCCGATAGAAGAGCGGCCGCCGCCCTAAGTTACCAATTGATGTTTTGGCCGCGGCAATCGATGTGGGTGAAATCCCAGTATCCACCGACCCCTCCCCTGAACAACCCGAGATCACGCAACTCGCGGGCGGTGGCCGTAACCCGCGACGCCTTTGCGGGGAATTTGACGTCTGCGGCGATGTTGGCTTGGTGCCATGACCCCGACCGGGCACCCGAACAATGCGCATTGTATGCGGGACACCGGTAGGCCGAAATCACCTCCACTTGCGAAACATTCATCTCACGGGCGATGCGGTCCACCACGCGCAAAGTGTAGCCAATCCGGTTCCACCAGGCTTTGGGTGGCAGTGAGTTCCAAACAGAGGCCTTCGCCTTGGCATGCGACTCGAGCACCTGCTTCGGACAAACCCGCTGCATGTTCAATCCGCTCAAATACCGCAGGTATTCGTTGGCCAAATGCCCTTGGCGCTCCGCCCATTCCTCCGGAAGATCCGGCAACGCGGCAACCGGGGCCGTGGCACTGAGCGCACTCGCGGGAACCGAAGAGGCTAACAAACCGAGACCCGCTAAACCCAAAGTGCCCATGACCCCACGACGATCCATCCGTGGACGGTCGAAAGATTCAATAGGGGATGGAGTGTCAGAGGAAATCATGGTGGTGAATGAGGGCCAAAAACCCCGCTCGAACCCTGCGTGCAGACCCTCACAAACGCGCTTTGCATCGGCCGTGCACCAAGTTCCCATCGATCCAAAACCAACAGGCCCCACCCCGACAAGCAAAAAAGTCCCAAAAAAAGCGCGTCCTCATCCGGCCGAATCTCAGAATATCCGATTAAAAAATGATCACCAGAATGCGATGGCACCGCGTTGAGTGGAAAAAATTGACTTATTGTAATACACCATGCAGGGCGCTTGTCCGGCTTTCTTTCCGGGTGGCAGGCCCTATCTTATCCGTGCCAGCGCTGGCGTTTATGACCCCATTGTCCATTTTCTTCCGCTTTTCGCCGCATTTCTCTCTCAGCCATTTTTTCGGGAAGGCATTCGTTTTGCCCGCCATCCTGCTCGTCGCCGTGCCGCGCGCCGCCGCCGCAGAGGCACCCGATCTCCCGACCCCGGAGGCCGTCCTCAGCAAAATCGTCGCCGTCGCCACTTGGCAGGAAGCCCACCCGTCGCGCTGGCCCGAACTCGATTGGACCCGCGCCCCCTACTACCTCGGCCTGCTCGCCGCCAGCCGCGTCACCGGCGATGAAAAATGGGCGGATGCCGTGCGCACCATCGGCCGTAAACAGGCATGGCAACTCGGCAAGCGCCCGTTCATGGCCGATGACCACGCCGTCGGCCAAGCCTGGCTCGCTCTCTATCAGCAAGACCGCCTGCCGGAACAACGGACACCCGCGGAAGCCGGCATCACCGCTTTCGCCCAACGCCCGATCGAAACACCGCTCGATTGGGAAAACAAAATTTATGACCGCGAGTGGGCCTGGTGTGACGCCTTGTTCATGAGTCCCCAAGTGCTCGCCGGCATGACGACCGTGAGCGGCGATCTGCGCTGGCTCGAACGGATGGATGCCCGCTACTGGCCTGCCCACGACTATCTGTTTGACCCCAAGGAAAACCTCTTCTTGCGTGACGGCAGTTATTTCAAGAAACGCGAGGCCAATGGTGCCAAGGTCTTCTGGTCGCGCGGCAATGGCTGGGTGTTCGCAGGACTCGTCCACATCCTCCAACAAATGCCCGAAAATCACCCGACACGGCCAAAATATGTCGACCTTTTCCGCACCCTCGCCAAGCGATTGATCGAACTCCAACAACCCGACGGCAGCTGGCACGCCAGCTTGCTCGACCCCGCCAGCTTCCCGTCTCCCGAGTCCAGCGGTACCGCGTTTTTCTGTTATGGCCTGCTCTGGGGCGTGAATCAAAAGGTGTTAGAAAGCGACTCCGCGCTCCCAGCCGCACTGCGCGCCTGGCAACAACTTGCCAGCCAAGTGCGGACTGACGGCATGCTCGGGTTTGTCCAACCGTGCGGGGTCAGCCCTCGAAACGTCAGCGCCGAAATGACCGAGGTCTATGGGTCGGGCGGATTGCTATTGGCCGGCAGTGAACTCCATCACCTGCTCCTGTTAGATGGTGCCCGCCGTGTGGGTTTCCACGTGAAAAACCCGTCCAAGCGGAACCGCTTGCGCGAGGTGACCCCGATTGCATGGTCCGAGGTTGTGCGCCTGCTGCCCGATCCGGTGGCCGCGCGGCTGGCCGTGCGCGATGGCCAGACCGGCCAGTTTGTCGCCAGCCAGGTCGTGGATGACAATGCCGACGGCCAGCCCGACCGATTGTTATTTGTCGCCACGGTTCTCCCCGGGCAGACGCGGGATTATGAATGGGTGGAATCGAAGCGGGCAGGGGTTCCGGTTTCGGTGTCACCCATGCGCTGCGCCACCGACGCGGATCCCCTCGTCATCCAGACCCTCTAACACTGAATCTGTTACCAGCCATTCGTTTGATACCACCTCCCATGAAATCATTCCTCCAACGATTCGCTCTTGCTGCCATCGCGGCATGTGGCGCGCTCGTCGTTGGCGGAATGGCCGATGCGCGTCCGGCCTTGATCCCCTGGCCGGCGAGCGTGGTCGAAGGCGACGGCTTTGTGAATCTCACAACCAGTGGCCGCGTCCTCGCGGAGGACGCCGGCCTGCTGCCCTTGGCCACCGTGCTCTCGGATGAAATCTACCTCCACAGCACGGTGCGCATGGCCGTTGCGTCGGTCGGCACGGCGACGGCGGTCGATATCGTGCTGCGCTTGAACTCCGGCATCACCGCCGACGAGGCCTACCGCGTCACTGTCGGCGCGGAGGGAATCCTGATAGAAGGCAAGACCTATCGGGGAGTGGCCTGGGGCACCAGCACCTTGCTTCAAACCATCGAGACCGATATCAGCAACCCCGTCCGCGTGCCTTATCTCACCATCAATGACCAGCCCGTTGCGACTTATCGGGGCTTGTTGATCGACGTGGCGCGCCAGTGGCACCCGGTGGAGACGCTGCGGCCGATCATCGAGATGTGCCGTTTGTATAAGATCAACTTCATTCAACTCCATCTCAACGACCAGCAATCGACCGTGTTCCCTTTCCTGGCATACCCCCAACTGGCCTCGGTGGTCAGCGGTCAACGCCGCACTTGGACCCGCGCGGAAGTCGTCGATCTGGTCAAGTATGCCGATGACCGTGGCGTCACGCTGGTGCCCGAGCTCGAAGGTCCGGGCCATCACGCGGGCAATCTGCGCAGCTTGTGGGGGCGCGATACAACACTCGATGTCTTCAACGAGAATACCTATACTGGGATGAACGTGTTGATCGGCGAACTGTGCGATGTGTTTGCCTCATCTCCCTATATCCATCTTGGCGGTGACGAAGGCAGCTTCGGCCACTTGGGGAAAAGCGCGGAAGAATTGGCCTATATGGCAGCGCAGGGGATCACCGGAAACGCATTGAGCCACTACATCACCCGCGTCGACCAAATCATCAAGGCCCACGGCAAAAAAACGATCTGTTGGGAAGGATTCGGCGGCAACGGCGGCGGCAGCGGCGTGCCCAACCTGCCCAAGGACATCCTCGTGATGCCTTACGAATCAACTTTTAATCCGGCGAATCAATTGGTGTCTAACGGATTCAGCGTCATCAACACCGCCTGGCGGCCGATGTATGTGGTGGGCGGCAATTGCTGGTCGGCCGAGTTCATCCACGATTGGAACATGTGGCTCTGGCAACACCACATCAACCTGAACCTCCATATCCAACTCCCGATCGGCAGCACCAGCGTCGTCGGCGCGCAAATGTGTGCTTGGGAACAATCAGCCGACGTGGAACTTCCGAGCACCCGCATCCGCGCCCACGCCATGGCCGAACGCACGTGGAATCCTTACGACACGAATTCCTATGCCGATTTCGCAACGCGCGCCTTGCAAACCGACGCGTTGTTAGACCATGTGCTCGCCCGGGTCGACGTGAAGGCGGACGGGGTTTCGTCGCAGGTGGTCTCCAATTACGCGGCCTATGACGTTTTTCTCACAAGCGTCACCGTGCGCATGGACACCCCGGCCGTCGGCAGCATCCACTACACGATCGACGGCACCACGCCCACCGCGTCCTCCCCGCTTTACACAGGTCCCTTCCAGCTGACCGGCGCGGATACGCATTACGAACAACTTTTTTACAACAAGCAGTCGGGAAATTACGGGGCGCAGGGGTATGTCATCAACCTGAAGTCATGCCTCATTGACGCCGCCGGCCAACCGATCGGCGATAGCATCACACTGACTCATTATTGGTATCAGGGTGCGGAGATCGCGGTGGCCACCACGGGACTCAGCGGCAACACCGTGTCCAATGTCGCCATGTTCCTCGACCCGATCACCGTGACGCTCACCGCCTCCGGTCCGGGCGTGATCCGTTATACCCTCAATGGCGGCGAACCCACGGCCACCAGCCCGAGCTACGATCAACCGCTCGTTCTAACAACTGCGGACTGCAAGGTGCAGGGGATCCTCTGGAATAGAGCCATTGCGCAGTATACCTGGTTCGCGCCCACCGTCATTGTGCGGGCCCACTTGTTCAGCCCGGACGGAGTGAAATTGTCGGGACTCACCTCGACGTCCACCTACTGGAATACCAGCCCCGATCTCGCCCAACCGGACAAGACCGCGCCGACGATTCCGGCCAATCTAACAGCCACCGTGCTCACGAGCAGAAGCGTCCGGCTCGCGTGGTCCGCGTCCACGGACAATCTGGCAGTGACCGGCTACTGGGTGTGCCGTAACGGAACGAACCTCGCGGCGGTTTCCGGGACTGCCTTCATCGACACCACGGCGGAAGGTGGCACCACCTATCAGTATACCATCAAAGCCCGCGACGGAACCGGTAACCTCTCGGCGGACAGCCTGGCCGTGACTGCCAGCACTCCGCCAGTGCCGCCACCCGGAACCACCGTGCTCGCCGTCGAGTCGTTCGACTACGCTCCCGCCAGCAATTTGCACACCCTCAACGGTGGCTCGGGCTGGGGCGGACCTTGGAGCGTGGGCTATGACGCCGCCTATCCTGCCACAGTCGAAGCGGGCAACCTCGCAGGTCTTGCGGGGTTGGTCTCCACCGGCAATCACCTGAAGTTCTGGGCCAAGGGAAACGGAACCATCTATCAGACACTCAACCGCTCCTTCGCCGCCACTCTAACGGATGAGGGTCAGTCGGTTTGGCTCGCGATGAATGTCGCCCTTTATGATTCCAAGGATGTCGCGACCTGGTCGCTCACCGGCCTCACAAGTGACGCGGACGGTCTCACCCCGGCGTCTTTGTTCAACACCACAGCCGGCGCGACGCCTAGCCCATTTCAGTTCGGAGGCGTCACCCTGTTCACCGGCGACACGAATCACACTCCCCACCTCGTTCTCGTCAGCATCCGCATGTCGGGAAACGCGGACACCGAAACCGTGACGGCCTATATCGATCCCGACCTCAGCGCCGACCCCGGCACATGGACCGGCGTGTCGAGAAACCTCTACGCCAATGCCGGCCTCACCGGATTCTCATACCATGGCGGCCGCAACGGCAGCTCCATGACCGCGGAAATCGATATGGACGAAATCCGCATCGCCGACGGCTGGCAGGTCGCGGTCGGCCAGGATCCGCCGCCATCCACCAACGCCTCGCCAACTGTGAGCATCACTTCCCCGGAATCTAACAGCAACTTCAATCAGGGTGACACCCTCACCCTCACCGCTGCCGCTGCGGACAGCGACGGCTCGGTCGCCAAAGTCGAGTTCTATCAGGGAACCACAAAACTCGGGGAGGCCCTGACGCCGCCCTTCACGTATGTCTGGGAAAACGTGCCTGCCGGGCCCTACTCGCTGCGTGCCAAGGCCACCGACGACCTCGGTGCGCTCACCACCTCGACGGCCGTCCTGATCACCGTGCTCCCTCCACCCGATGGCGTGCCCCCCACCACCCCGCTCGACCTCGCCGCCACCGCTACTTCCTCAAGCACCATCCACCTGACATGGACCGCGTCCACCGACAACGTCGCCGTTACCGGATATGCGATCTATCGGGATGACGCGCTCGTCGGAAACTCGACCACTGCCAGCTTCACCGACACCGGCCTGACGCCCACCACTTCCTATCGCTATACCGTCAAATCCAAAGACGCCGCCGCGAACACCTCGGTGGCGAGCGGTCCCGCCGAAGCGACCACTCTTGTCCTCGTGATCCCCGCCGCAGTGCTTGTGGAAGAAACATTTGATTACACGGCGGCAGCCAATCTCAACACCCTCAACGGCGGCAGTGGCTGGAGCGGAGCGTGGACCGTCGGTTACAACGCATCCTATCCGGCCACGATTGTGACGGGCAGCCTTGTCAGCGTTTCCGGGCTCACCCGCAGCGGCAATCACCTCAAGTTCTGGACCGCAGGCAATGGCTCGACTTATGAGAACTTGGACCGGACCTTTGTCTCGTCGATCAATGACAATGCGCAGACGGTTTGGATGGCAATGGTCGTCGGACTCTGCAACGCAAAGAACGCCGCCACATGGACGCTCACCGGACTCACAACCGATGCGGCGGGCGCCACCCCGGCGTATTTGTTCACGACCTCGGGTGCAGCGCCGACGTTGTTTGCGTTCGGCGGCACCACGCTCTTTACAGGAGATGCCAACTACACGCCCCATTTGATGCTGCTCAAGATTGTGATGTCAGGCAATGCAAACACCGAGACGATCACCGCCTACCACAACCCCAATCTTTCAGCCGACCCCGGCACATGGACCGGCGTCTCAAGATCGCTCTATGCCAATACCGGCATCAAAGGTTTTGCCTACCGCGGCGGGCGATCCAGCACGACCACCCCTAACGTGGATTTCCACTTCGACGAGTTCCGCCTCGCCACCACCTGGCAGGGCGCGGTCGGCCAGCCAGATGCCAGCGCCACAACGTTCACGCCGGTGCAAAATTGGAGGAAGGCAAAATTCGGCACGGCGGACGAGACGAGCACTTCGGGCGATGACAAGGACCCGAACCACAATGGGATCAAGAACTTGATGGAATACGCACTCGGGGGAGATCCGTTAGGCCACAGCACGGGCCATGAGATCCTCCCGCAGGCGGAGCGCGGCACCGGCGACAAGTTGCAGATCCGCTTAAAGCGCTATACCGACCGCTCAGACCTCACGCTCACGGCACAGGCGGCGGATTCGCTCGATGGCCCGTGGGCGGACCTCGCCGTGAGCGCGGCCGGCGGCGCGTTCGCCGCCAAAAACAATGCGGCCGCCGCCGAATCCGGCACAGGCACTACCCGCAGCGTGATTGTCACGGATTTCTATCAGATGAATGACGTGAATCATCCCAAACGTTTCATAAGACTGAAAGCTGAAAGATAACTTGCCCACTACCTTATCATGACATTCCAACGAATTCTGTTATTTAGTCTATCAACCATCCTGCTAGCCGGGCCTTGTCCCGCAGCCGAAACCCCGGAACTGAGCCTGATTCCCTGGCCAAAAACCGTGAGAACGGCGTCGGGAACCCGTGACCTGACGCAGGCCAACCGAATTGTGGTGTCGGATCCGAAACTCGCGCCTCTCGCCAAGGTGCTCTCCGATGAGATCTATCTGATATCTGGCGTTCGCTTGGCGCCCGCATCCGGCGCGTCGCAACCGGGCGATATTGCCTTGCGCCTGAGTTCGGCGGTCACTGGAGACGAGGGTTTTCGCCTCAGCGTGAGCCCGGCGGGTGTCCTCATCGAGGGGAAGACGTATCGCGGGGTGGCCTCGGGCACGGTGACGCTCGTGCAGGCACTCTCGGTCAAGGGCGGCAAGGCCAGCGTGCCTGCCATGACTGTGGAAGATCAACCCGCCCACGAATACCGCGGTTTGCTCATCGACTGCGCCCGGCAGTGGCACCCGGCGCCGGGCCTCAAGGACGTGATCGTGATGTGCCGCCTCTATAAGATCAATTATGTTCAACTCCACCTCACAGACGATCAGAGTTTCACGTTTCCGTCCAAGGCGTTTCCGCAATTGCCCACCATCGAAAAGGGCAAGCCCCGCCATTATACTTGGGACGAGCTCGTCGATCTTGTGAAATTTGCCGATGATCGCGGCGTGACGCTCATCCCTGAGTTGGAAACTCCGGGCCATGCCGGGAAACTCCGCCAAATCGAACCGTTCGGCCGCAAGGGCCTTGGCTGTGTCAACATGGCCAATGAAAAAGCCTATGAGGGTTTTGACAAGTTGATCGGCGAAATGTGCGAGGTGTTCAAATCCAGCCCGTTCATTCACATCGGCACCGACGAATCCACGACGAATGGCATGGGCGATTTGCCGGAAGAAAAAGCCTACATGGCTGCGAACAAACTCAAGGACGTGCACGAGTTGTTCACCCATCACATCGCCCGCCTCGACCAGATCATCAAAAAGCACGGCAAGAAAACCATGCGATGGGGTGGCTTCACTAACAATGAAAACAGCGCCATCAAACTCCCTAACGACATCGTCAACATGGTCTGGAACGTCCACAGCGGCGGCGTCGTCACCAAAATCGACCACCCCATCATCAATGCCGCATGGAAACCGCTCTACGTCGTGGGCAGCAAGGCGTGGCTTCCCCAGTATCTGCTAGAAACATGGCACATCCGACTGTGGCAGTTCCATATGGATCGCAACCCCGGCAAAACCGTTGCCCCGGATGTCCCGGTTTTTGGTGCTCAAATGTGCGCTTGGGAACAATCCGCCGAGGCTGAACTTCCAAGCCTCCGCTGGCGCCTCCCCGCCATGTGCGAACGCATCTATAACCCGAAATCCGGCCGTGACTATGCCGATTTCGCCCGCCGCTTCCTGCAAACCGACGGGCTCCTTGACACCTTGTTCTGTCCTGTGAGATTCAACTTTGCGGGTCTATCAGGTGATCCGATAGATCGGGCGTTTACCGACACGCTGACGATCACGCTGAGTGCCGCGCAGAAGGGCACGATCCGCTACACGATGGACGGAAAGGACCCGGATGCCACGTCGCCCGCTTATGCCGGGCCGATCACCGTCAAAGTCGGCGATGTCAAACCGGAAAGTTATCTCTTTTCTCGGGCGCATGGGAAATTCCTGCGGACCGGCCCGAGGTTGCATGTCAGGGTCGCCTGCTTTGATCCTGCCGGCGCGATCATCGGCCAGGTGCGCGAGGAGATTGTTTATGCGATTATGCCGCGCGTCCGGACGCAGATTTATATCAGCCCGAAAATGGTGGATCACACGAAGGCCGACTGGATGGAAGGCAAGGATTGGGTGAAACTGGGCATCAAGCCCGACAAGGAAGTCATTTGGCCGAACCTCACATTCAGCATGCCATCGGCCAGCCGCGCCGCGGTTTTTGTTCCACTGTGCTCGGGCATTCGATCCGTCGGCCGGATCAAAATCCCCGCGGATGCCACTTATGCCTTTCTTTATGGCGACAGCGGCGGGGTCGTGTTCATCGACGGCAAAATAGTCACCCAGTCCAGTGAGGCGCTCATTGAACCCGTTGCCCTCAAGGCGGGCCTTCACGACATCGAAGTCCGCTACGCCCATCCCGGCCCGTTCCACACCGGAACTCAATCGCTTTCCTATACCATCCTCAAACCCGGGCAAACCGCCAAAGAATTGTTAGACCCGCCGAAGACCGGTGAAAAATGGAACCGCCCGAAGAAAGGCTGCTGGACCGATCATGAGGCATTGCTCGTGCCTCTGGATGCGCCGACGAAAAAGTGAACCCAGCCACCCCAACTCTGAATGAGACACTCCCGATTGCACTCATGGATTTTTGTGGGACTGGCAATGATCCGGTCGTCCACGGCGGCGGACTATTATGTGGATCCGGTGGCGGGCAACATCGCGAATGCCGGCACGGCGCTCAAGCCATGGAGCACCTTGGCGGCCGTGTTTTCCGCCACCCCGCCGAAGGCCTTCCAAGCGGGCGATCATCTCTACCTTCGGCGCGGCGATCATGGAACCGTCGTCCTTTCCGGAATCAACACGGGCGACGTGTTCATTGAGGCCGAAGCCGGTCACACGCCCGCAGTGAAGCTTTCGCTTCTCAACGCGCAACACTGGTTGATCAAGGGACTCACGATTCTCGGCGCGGTGGAGATCGGCAACCCGAAAAATGAAAACTCGCATGATAACACGTTTGAGAATTGTTATCTTCCTAACGGTGGCTTCAGGGTTTGCAGCAGTCGGATCACGCTGCGAGGCAATCATATCCGCAATGGCGGCATCCATTTCCAGTATCACTCGAACAACGGCCTGGTGACCGGCAACACCATCGAGGATTTCTTTTCCGATGCGATGAACATGAAGGGCAACTTCAATGTGTTTGAATACAACCTCGTGATGAACTCCCACAAGGTCAACAAGAACCACAATGACATGTTCCAAGGGTGGGCGTCCAAAGGCAATGTGCTTCGCGGCAATGAATTCCGCGCCTTCTCGGACCCGAAACAACCGGACCTCGTCAAACCCGGCCTGTCCGATGTCCAAGGCATCGGCCTGTTCGACGGATGGTATGAGGACTGGATCATCGAAAACAATGTCCTTTTTGTGGACCATGCGATCGGCATCTGGCTCGAAGGAGCCAAACGCTGCATCGTTAGAAATAACACCGTCGTCCGCTGCGGGGAAAACGCCGCAATCCCCGACAGACTCCCGAATATCCGCATCACCGGGAAAAAACCCGGTAAACCCGGCGGCACCCGGCCCATGAGCGTGGACTGCATCCTGCAAAACAATGTCGCCGAACGCTTCGAATGGGACGACTCGGTCACCGGCCAGAACCTCAACAATATCGTCGTCGATCAAAAGGCATTCGGTAGCACGTTCCTGGATTGGGCCAAACGCGATCTCCACCTCAAACCAGGTGCCTCGAATGTCATCGATCGTGGCTCGTCAGCCAACACTCCGCCGAAGCTCGATGCCGATGGAAACGCGCGGCCCGCTGGCACGGCATGGGATTGCGGTGCCTTTGAGCGCGGTCCTAACAGTCCGAGCGCCGACACCGCGCCGCCCAGCAAGCCAAGCGGACTGCGCGCCATTGCCATCGCCAATTATGGCGTGGACCTGCATTGGTCGGCGTCCACTGATAACCGGAAAGTGACCGGTTATGATCTCTTCCGCAACGGTGTGAAAATCGGCCGGACACGCGCGGGCACCAACTACCTCGACATCAACGCCGACACCACCGGCACCTACACGGTGCAGGCGTTCGACCACTCGGACAACCGCTCCGCGCTCAGCGAGGGCGCCCGCTCGAAAACTCCATGATACCCGAATTCTAACAAATTAATGATCCCTACCATGCTTGCCCGAACCCTCCCGCTCTTTCTCACCACCCTAGCCATGGCCGGCGCGGCCATCGGCCTGTCAGCCGAAACCCCCGGACCGGGATTGGTTCCCTGGCCGCAATCCGTGACCCTCGCCGGTGGCGGGCATGAGTTGACACCCGCAAACCGCGTGCTCGCCACCGACGCACGCCTCGTCCCGCTCGCGCAGGTCTTGTCCGAAGAGATTTATCTATCCACCGCCGTGCGGCTTGCGGCGGCGTCCGGCGCGCCCAAGCCGGGGGATATCATCCTGCGCCTGAACGCGGTGGTGACAGCCGATGAAGGGTATCGCTTGAGCGTGAGCGCGGCGGGCATTGTCGTCGAGGGAAAGACGTATCGCGGCGTGGCCTGGGGCACCGCCACCTTGCTGCAAACGCTCGAACGGTTAGGTGGCAAGTTACGCATACCCACGATGACCATCGAAGACCAACCGGTGGCGAAGTATCGAGGATTGTTGATCGATGTCGGCCGCCAGTGGCACCCGGTCGAAACCATGCGACCACTCATCGAGATGTGCCGCTTGTATAAGATCAATTACATGCAACTCCATCTCAATGACAACACCGCTGGCAATGTCATGGCATTTCCATCGAAGGCTTTCCCGCAGATGGCTTCTTCCAGAAAGGGCAACCGCATGACTTATACCTTGGAGGAAATCACAGGCCTTGTGAAATATGCGGATGAGCGCGGTGTCACCCTCGTGCCCGAGCTTTCCGGCCCCGGCGCGCATGCCGGCCCGATGCGCACGCTCTCCCCGCGCGGCAACACGATGGATGTTTGGAACGAGAAAACTTATGAGAGTTTGGCGGTGTTGTTTGCGGAGGTCGCCGCCGTGTTCAAGTCGTCGCCCTATATCCATCTCGGTGGCGATGAGGGAAGCTTCGGCCACCTGGGAAAGAGCCCCGAAGAGCAGGCATACATGACGGCCAAAGGCGTCAAGAACCCGCTGAACTATTACCTCAGCCGCATGGATGCCATCGTCAAGAAACTCGGCAAGCAGACGATTTGCTGGGAAGGCTTCGGCGGCAATGGCGGCGGCCTGCCAAAAGATATCATTGTGATGCCTTATGAGTCGATGTTCAACCCGGCGAACAAATTGGTGAAACACGGGTTCAGCGTGATCAACACCGCCTGGAAACCGCTTTATGTGGTCGGCGGAAGACGTTGGGAACCGGAGTATATCTATGACAGTTGGAACATGTGGCTCTGGGAACATCACGTCAACACCAAGTGCCATATCCAACTCCAGGAAACCGACCCGGTGATCGGCGCTCAAATCTGCGCCTGGGAACAAGCCGCCGACGTCGAGTTGCCGAGCACTCGCCCGCGTGTTCCCGCCATGAGTGAACGCATATGGAACCCGAAACTCGGGAAAAAATATGCCGACTTCGCGCCGCGTGCCGCCAAGGCCGACGCGTTGTTAGACCGTTTGCACGGGGTGGTGGAGGCGCGGTGCGAGGGCGTTGAAGGTCTGGAGAACCGCGGATTCCTGCACTTTATAAACTCGGTCAAGGTCACACTGATCCCCCTGCCCTTAGGAGTGCTTCGTTACACGATCGATGGCTCCGACCCAACGACCGGCTCGCCCACCTACAGCGCGCCTATCACTCTCACGAAATCGAACACAAAACACGAGAAGCTCTTCTATAACAGCCGCACCAAAAGCTTCCAAGACGCAGGCGACGTCGTGCGCGTCAAGGCACGCATCTTCGACAAGGCGGGCAAACCCGTCGGCGATGTCATCACCGTGCGGCAATTCCGATTCGGCGCGGCCGCCGCCCCTGTTGAAAAACCTGTCGCTCCAAAGCCATGAATCCTCTAACATCCAGTCGTGCGTCGTTGCAACGAAGTGCCGCCGTGGCGGCCCTGATGCTTGGCTCGATGGCCGGAGCCGCGCAGGCGCGCCGCCCTAACATTTTGCTGGCGCTGGCGGACGATTGGAATTGGCCACACTCGGCGACAAGCGACGTGAAGGTGGTCAAGACGCCGGTGTTTGACCGGGTGTGCCGCGAGGGGGCGGCATTTTACAATGCTTATGTGTCTGCGCCTTCATGCACATCATCGCGCTGCGCGATCCTGACCGGCCAGTGGCATTGGCGGCTCGAGGAGGCCGCCAACCTCGGCGGCAGACTCCAGGAAAAAAAGTATCCGGTCTATCCGGAGTTGTTAGGCAAGGCGGGTTATCATGTGGGGATGATCGGCAAGGGCCCGGACGCGCGTGGAACCAATGAGCCACCGGGTCCGCGTTACAAGGATTTTGACGGGTTCATGGCGGCGCGCGCGGCGGATCAGCCGTTTGTGCTGTGGTTTGGCAGTCGCGACCCACACCGGCCGTATGAAAAGGGCAGCGGAATCAAGAGCGGCATGAAACCGGAGGATGTCCAGCTTCCGGCGTGTCTGCCTGATAGTCCGCAAGTGCGATCCGACTTGTGCGACTATTATTTGGAGATCCAGCGCTTTGACACAGAGGTGGGCGAAATGATCCGCAAGCTCGAGTTGGCGGGCGAGTTGGAGAACACGATTGTGGTGATGACTGGCGACAATGGATTGCCGTTTCCGCGCTGCAAGAGATCG
>CAIYYV010000032.1 GCA_903930425.1 Akkermansiaceae bacterium
AGATTTGAGAATTGAGAGAATTGGGCTAGCGGGCGCAGTATGATGTTCGCATTTTTTTCTTCCCTTCGCCGACCTCCTGCCGGCTCGCGCCCGCTGCGCTCTGAGGCCAGAAGAATTTGAACCACGGATGGAGACTGAGGCCCACGGATCAAGGAGGGATCGAGTGAAGAGTTGTCGGTAGTCGGTATTCGGTATTCGGTAGGTGGTAGTCGGTAGAGCTTGCGCGCCGTGGCTCATGATGCGTTCCTTGGGAAGACGTCTTCGCTCTCTCCCTCTTCGATTCGAAGATGAATATTCGATGTTGGCATTCATTTATCTGGCTCTTGCTGCGTTATCTGGCTGCTGCTTCTCTTGTGGAAAAGGGATAACGATTTCACGTCACTGGCATAGCCAAATGAGAAATTTTGGATACACTGATGGTTCAGCCGTATATTGCATGAAAATCCAAGGTCATCCATTTCGATCGGCTGCCGTGTGCGCGGTGCTACTCCATTTATCGTGGATGGATGGGGTGGGCGCGGCGGATGCCGATGCGTCCCGCTTGCCTGCCGGGTTTCTCGAACAAATCACCAAGGACGAGCCGACGCTGCGCCTCACGTTGCCCAATGGCAGGCTGGTGGTGGGAAAAATCGAGCGACTTCAGCGGGTGGCGGGTGCGGTGGCGAGTGTCCAAGGGACGATTCATCACCCGGAGCCCGGCGAGTTCGCCTTTGACCGTCAATCCTCGGGCACTGCGCCGGGCCAGTTGACCGGGCATCTCAGATTCGCCTCTCAGACCACCCAGTGGAAAATTCAGGCAGGTCCTGGTGAGGGCGTTTTCCGTCTGCTTGAGCTGCCCGCCGAAGATGCCTTCCGTCCACCTGTGATGGTAGTGCCGACGGCGAAGACCTCCCTGCCGCCGGGTGGGAGGTCGCGTGAGGATGCGGAATCCGCCTTGCGCAAGGATCTGAAAATCGAGCCTGTGTCACCGGGAAAACTCCGGATCGGAATCGTTCAACTGGATCAAACCGCGCGCGCTATTCGGTTTCCCGCAATCGTCAACATGACGGCCGGGCTTGTGGAATACGCCGTGGTGACATCGACGGGAAAATGCCATGAGGCGGTGTTTTCCACCAAGGCCATGCCGCGCGACATTCACCTGGCCATGTTGCTGTTAGGCGTGAAGCCCGCAGCCTGTGTGGAAAACCCTAACAAGGGCCTGAGTATTCCCGCCGAGGCTTCAGTCCGAGTGACTGCCGAGTGGGAAACCAATGGTCCGCTGGCATCGCGCTTGCTCAACTCACTGGTCGCCATCGCGGACCAATCGCCGACCGAAGTGACCACGGCAACTCTGCCCGATCAACCGTGGCTCTACAATGGCTCGCGGTTTAATGGGGCCGGGTTTGCCGCCACCATGGAGGGCTCGATCATTTCGTTGATCAATGACGACACTGCCTTGATCAATAGCACGGGAAGTGATCGCACCAACGACGACATCCATGTGCCCAATGCCAAACTCCTGCCGGCCGTGGGCATGCCGGTCACGATTGTCATCTCGTTGCCGCCCAACGGTTCCTCACCCGGAGCGCCGCCCGCCCGGCCATGAAGCCGATGGCTTTCACGCCAGCCTCTCCACCTCTCTAAAATCCCGATGATCACCCGTATGCCCTCGACACCAAGCCGCTGCTGTCGTATATACCCAATACATCCATGAAAACCCGTCAAGCAAAGCAGTTCGATTCTCAGCCAAGACCGCAGAGTTTATGGGATAACGGCTTTGCCTTGGTCATCACGCTCATCTTGTTGATCTTGCTCACCGTCATCGGCGTCGCGCTGCTCACTTTGTCGAGCATCTCGCTGCGCACCATCGGGAAGGAAGAGGCGAGGGCCACCGCGCAGGCAAATGCCCGCCTGGCACTCCTGTTAGCAATTGGCGATTTGCAAAAATCCGCGGGCCCAGACCGTCGAGTCACGGCAACTGCGGACATCCGTGAATCAACGGTCAATGCCGAGAAGTTGCACTGGACGGGAGTGTGGTCGACCGCCAACTGGGATGTGAACAAGCCGACTCTCAGGACCTTCGCCGGTTGGTTAGCGAGTGATCCAGCACTGCTTCATGCGGCGGCCAATGAAAACCAGGTCGATTCCGCGATGGCTGCGGACAGTGTGAGATCCCGCCGGGTGACCTTGGTGGGTTCCGGTTCCTTGGGGTCACTTGATGCGGCGCATGTCGTGAAAATGTTGACTGTCCCGATTGCGCCTAACGGAACCCAACCCGGCACTTATGCCTATTGGGTCGGCGATGAAGGGGTGAAGGCGCGCTATGATTTGACTGAGTCCACCATCGACTCCGACACCACCCGCTCGTTCACCACTGCGGCACGTTGGGCCGCTCCGCCGCACTCGGGGATACAAAAAATTCAAGGGATGGAAGCGTATTTGGGACTGCCCGATGCGTCGCTTCGCAAAACGACGACTTATGAGGGAATCCAGTTGGTGCAATCCTCGGCATCCGCGAGTTCCGCCGTGTTGCCACCTAACTTGTTCCACCATCTCACGACCGACAGCATCGGCCTGCCGGTCGACGTTCGCATGGGCGGCCCCAAACAAGACCTGTCGCTCGCCTTTGAACTGCCGCTTGCCGATTTCAACGCGCTTGTGCCCTTTCATTTGGACAAGGAGACAAACAGCACGGCATGGTATAACCAATTGAACCAAGCAGTCTATAGCAAAGCGGAGTTCTACCCGTCGTCTCAAAAGCTCGGATATCTTTTTCTCATTCCCGAAGATGCCTCGGGCACCAACCGCGTGCGCGGCCCCACATGGGATCTGTTGAGAAATCATTACCGGCTCTACAAAAAGGAATGGGAGGCATTCTCATGGCCTCGCAAATTGGCTGCCTCCGGAAACGCGATGGAAGCACGCGGCAGCCTGCCATTCAGTTATGCAAGCAATCGCGGTGGCGGCGTCATCAGCGGTCGCTTCACCAATTTCAGTGGCGAGTCCATGTTGTATAGCAGGAGCATGAAAGGAGCTTATAGTGATGGTTCGGTTTTACGGCAGAGGCCGGCAGGCACCTTTGATCCAGCTCTGGACCCGCTGCGTCGCACTGCAGAGAAAATCACGCCGCTGGTGACCCGAATGACCTTTGTCTTTGGTCTCGCCAAAGGTGTGTTCGCTGTTGCCGGAAGCACCCCGATACCCGGTTCGCCGGAAACCATCGCGGTATCCATCGATCCCTATATCACCCTTTTCAATCCCTACAACCGCCCGATTGAGTTCCATTCATTCGGTTGCTACGCGGCGAAATTCAATCCTTTCGTCTATTCCATCGAATATACCGATGCGGCAGGAGCCTCGCAGAATACGAGTTTTGACAGCTCGGCGAACTCCTATAACTATGGTTCCTTTTCCTTCCGCTTGAATCCCAGCACGACGCCGGGGGGAATCATGCGCCTGGAACCCGGTGAAGTCCGCGTGATCAGCCCGGAAAAGGTGATGACGGGTGGCATTAAAATTGACCGGAATGGCGCCACACCGCTGTCCGGCACTTCCGTATACAGTGAGGATTCCGGCATAGCCATCATTCCCGGCTCCCCAGTGATTCCGAAAACAGGCACCACCGTCACACTGAAGATCCGCGGGCGCGCTTCGAATCCCGGCTGGCAGGAAATCGACATGATGGATTTTTCGATGTTCTATCCAAAGCTTCACGCCGGTCAGGCCCGTGACGTGGTGCTCGATATTCCACCCGTTGCGGGAGTTTTCACCGACACGGATTCAATGGATGACCCGCATGTGCTGAAAATGGGGTTTTCCACATACCCTGCCGGAGGCGTTCCTTTCAGTGCCGATCGCGCCATCAACGCCTCGCAAATTCCAGCTGCCGGGCAAAAGGGTCAGTTTGTGGCGGCGCTCGACATGTATATGAAGGATTTCAAGGGAGATGTTCCGGTTTTTGCGCAGTTCAATCCACGCGCGACTGCGGTGGATCCGCGTGATTACGACGGATCGCACCGAGTCAGCCCCGGCTGGGAAGTGAAGTTTTCACCGATCACTGACATTTCAGAACTCAATCTGGTCACTGCATCCAACCAAGGACGTTGGGGCGGGAGAAATGGCACCACATCCTATCTTTGCTTATATGATATTCCGTCCGCTCCTTTGACTTCTCTCGCCCAGTTACAGCATGCGGATATCGGTGCCTTCCCAACGGACGCCCCCTATGCCATTGGCAATTCATTCCCGCCGCCAGCAATTCCTCTGGGATCGTTGTTTGGCACATTGCGCATCGCCACCGCCGACCACATCGGCTGGGGCCCTCAAAGCCAAGCCGATATCTGCTGGGCATCTAACGAAATGATCTGGGATCGCTACTTCTTCTCCGGTCTTCATTGGGGAGGCAGCGCCACCTATTCCAGTCTCGCGCTGGCTGCCACCGCCATGTCGGATCCCGCTTCGAAGTCACCGTTCATCAACTCACGCGTGGCCTTGGGCCTCAAGCCGGCCAATCCCTCCCGCCTCAACCAGTTTGATACCTTGGGTGATTACCTGGTCATCAACGGCGCCTTCAATATCAACTCCACTTCCGAAACCGCATGGAAAGCCGTGCTGGCGTCCCTCGATCAGGTCGAACTCTCGCGCTTGGTCAATGGGGAATCCAAAACCGGAAAATTCAATTCCCCGCTCACCCGATTCACTTCGCCTGCGGGTGATGATTCCGATGCATTCCGCGGATTCCGCGCTCTAACAGATGCACAGCTCGACGCCCTTTCCAAGGCGATTGTGGACCAGATCAAACTACGCGGGCCTTTCATGGGCCTCAGCGATTTTGTGAATCGTCGATTGGATACGACTGCCTATGGAAAATGCGGGGCCTTGCAGGCTGCCATCGACGCCTCCTCAATCAACTCTGCCTTGCCGGGCACCCCAAGCGCCGGCAATTTGGTCAATCCAATCCCTTCCACTCAGGCAGGACTCCCCGGCTTCGTCACTCAAGCGGATCTATTGAGCACGATCGGCTCCTTCATCAGTGCCCGATCCGACACGTTTAAAATCCGAGCCTACGGTGAAGCGATGGATCAAAACGGCAAGGTTCTTGCCCGCGCGTGGTGCGAGGCGGTGGTGCAGCGCACTCCGGAATGGATGGAGCCCACAAACAAGCCGGCCACCATTGCGAACAGCGAATATCCGTCGAAATTGACTGCCTCGCAGCCGGTGTTCCGCCCCTATGTCGTCAATACGGAATTCCCCGCAGTGAATCAGAATTTTGGACGACGCTTCAAGATCATGCAATTTCGCTGGCTATCAGACCGCGATGTCTAAACCCTGCCACATCGCTATGATACATGCCGATCACCACCGTCTCAAACGCATCGCCAGATCGCTGGCCGCCACCCTGCTCGCCGGGCTTTTTCCTGTCATGGTGCTCGCTCAAGATGCACCTAAAGACCCGCCCGCCGGATTCACCTTTAAAATCTCCTCGTGGGGCGCATGGAAGGGTCCTGAATTATTCATCAAACACGGCACCAAGTGGCTGCCCGTCGAGATCCTCGATCTGGCATACTCGTCGCCGCTTCCCTACAACCGTGGCGAGCCACTCGTCCTCGCCCGCAAGACTCCATCCGATACCGGCGAGGCCTATGTGCCGCTTTTGTCGGTCATCATTCCCGAGGATTGCCGCGAGCCGCTCGTCCTGCTTCTGCCAGATGCCATGGGTGCATCCCGCCCCTTCGTGGTGGACATCAATCCCAAGGAATTCCCATGGGGTAGCTACCAGTTCGTCAACTTCACCCATAGCAAACTCGTGGGTCTCATCAATAAGTCGATGTTCTCGGTAGAACCCGGAAAGGTCCAGATGATCAATCCGTCTAACAGCGAGAACACGCGGCTGGCCATCCAAGTCAAGTCTGTCAAAGGAGAGCAATCAAAAATCGTTTATTCCAACATGGTGATTAACCGGCCGTCCAAACGCATGCTGATATTCTTTCATTCTGCAGCCGGTGGCACCGGTGAGCCCACCATCGAAACCCGGTGCCTGGTTGATTTCCAGCAGCCCGTCAAAACAGGTGGGGGATGACCGCTCACAGCTTCCTGAAATATCCGCCACGCTCCCCCCCACTCACCCATCTCACCCACTCACCCATCTCACCCACTCACCCACTCACCCATCTCACCCACTCACCCATCTCACCCATCTCACCCATCTCACCCATCTCACCCACCCGACACATGCGTATTCCCAGACCGCTCCTGATCGCCCTCGCCGTATTATCTAACGGATTTTCGAGAGCGGAAACACCGGCATTCGTCCCGCTTCCCGCCAAGGTCGTCACCTCCGGCGGCCGCTTCAAGCTGGACGCGGCCACCGCCATCGTCGCTCCCGCATCACTCACCAACGAGGCGAACCTGCTGGCTGTTAGGCTCCGCACTGTTGCAGGCATACCCGCCGTGGTGGCAAGCACCGGCAAGGGAGTCACTCTCGCGCTCGATCCCCAACTCGCCGCAGAGGGCTATGTGTTAGATATCCAACCCGACGGGGTGTCTATCCGCGGTGGCTCGAACGCCGGCGTTTTCTATGCCACCCAGACTTTTCTCCAAACCCTGCCGCCCGCTGTCTTCGGGCAGGAACCCGCGCCTCAAGCCGATTGGTCGGCCCCCGCCATGCGCATCGAGGACGCGCCGACCACCTCGTGGCGCGGGCTTCACCTCGACAGCGCGCGCCATTTCCAACCCAAGGCTTTCATGCTGAAGTTCATCGACGCGATGGCCGCGCAGAAGCTCAACCGGCTCCACTGGCACCTCGTGGACTCGGAAGGCTGGCGACTCGAAATCAAAAAATATCCAAAGCTCACGCAAGTCGCCAAGGGGACTCCCTCATATTATCCCGACGAAGTTCCGACCAACCCGACCTTCCGGGCGAAATACCGTTATGGCTATTTCCATGGCCCGGAATACCACACTCAGGACGATGTGCGCGAGATCGTTGCCTACGCCGCCAGAAGGCATGTCACCATCGTGCCGGAAATCGAGTTTCCCGGCCACGCGATGATCGCGCTCACCGCCTATCCGGAGATCTCGACCACCGGCAAAACCCCCAACGCACGCTCTAACATCTCGACGGATCTCATTGGCGTGCATCCCATCGCGCTCGCCTTCATCAAAGACGTGTTGGATGAAACCACGGCCTTGTTTCCCGGCCCTTGGATCCACTTCGGTGGCGATGAAGCCCCGAAAGACCAATGGAAAAGCGACGCCTCTACCCAGAAAAAAATTGATGAACTCGGGCTCAGGGTGAGCGACGCGAAAAACCCGCACGCGTCCGAGAACGCTCTGCAAGCATGGTTGTTCAACGAAATGGCCGCCCACATCGCCAAAAAAGGCCGCAAGGCCATCGGCTGGGAGGAAATCATGCACGGCGATAACATCAACCACCTGGCCAAGGGCGCGGTCATTATGCCATGGCTCAGCGTGAACAACGGC